>CAZPHZ010000325.1:0-3785 GCA_964586035.1 uncultured Saprospiraceae bacterium | reverse complement strand
AAATAAGACCAAGACGAGGCGTTTGGGGAAGTAGCTTTTTACATTTGCCTTTTTACAATCATTTGCTGCTGATGAAACTCAACCTCGACGTAAAAGCCCCGTCCAATCCCCAATGGGTCGCCGCCGTGATGAGCGACTTCGACGCCTTCCTGCAGGACCACGCCGACTGTGAGCGCAAGGCCAGTGCCATGGCCATGAGTTTTGTGGCAAAATACCCCGACCGCACGGAAATTATCCCCGAACTCATCGCCATCGGCATCGAAGAACTGGAGCATTTCCAGCAGGTGTACGAACTGATGGAAGCCCGTGGCATTCAACTGGCCCATCACATCACGCAGGACCCTTACGTCGGCGAACTACTGAAACGCTGCCACAGCGGCCGCACCGAGCGTTTTCTCGACCGTCTGCTCATAGCCTCAGTGGTAGAAACCCGCGGTGCCGAGCGCTTTCGCCTCGTGTCGGAAGCCCAAACCGACCCCGCCATGCATCGTTATTATAAATTGCTGTGGGCTTCGGAGGCTAAACATGGCCACGTCTTCGTAAAAATGGCCCTCCATTATTTCGAAGAAAAAAATGTGTACGACCGCCTCGAATGGTGGATGGAGCAGGAAGCTGAAGTAATCGCAGGCCTCAAAATCAGAGCTGCACTACATTGAAATGAGTAAGGAATTCAAAATTTCAAATTTCAATCCTTCAGGTATCGGCCTGAAAAACGGACATTTCATCGGCCTGCCTTTTGAAGAAAATGAATCCACTATAGTACTGGTGCCCGTGCCGTGGGATGTCACAGTCTCGTTTGGAGAAGGTACCGCGACAGCTGCGCAAAACATCCTCGAAGAATCGTGTCAGCTCGACCTGTTAGATCACGATGTAAAAGATGCGTGGAAGGCCGGCATTTATATGCGCCATCTGGATTTATCGTGGCTGAACAGGAATGAAGAATTGAGGCCGTTGGCCGAATCTTATATCAATTTTTTGGAAAACGGTGGCTTGCCTGGTCGCGACCTTCAAATGGATAGCCTGCTCGAAGAAATTAACCACTCCTGTGTTGAATTGAAAACCTGGGTGTTCGAGCAAACTTCTGCGCTCCTCAGGGAAGGTAAAAGAGTGGGCATCGTGGGGGGCGAACACAGCGTTGCACTTGGCTATCTCGAAGCATTGGCCCGCTACGCCGGGGAATTCGGCGTTTTGCAAATAGATGCCCATCAGGACCTTAGGGTAGCGTATGAAGGTTTTATATATTCCCACGCTTCCATTTTCTACAATGCTTTGGATATAAAGGAAATGACGAAATTGGTGCAGGTGGGAGTGCGCGATCATTGCGAAGAGGAGGTCCGGCGTACGGCCATGCTTAAAGACCGCGTACACTTGTGGACCGCACAAAATTTGCGGGAACAGCAATTTGGTGGAAAAAATTTCGCGAATCTCTGTAAACAGATCGTTGCTCAACTGCCTGAACGGGTGTACATCAGCTTTGACATCGACGGCCTCGACCCGGTCCTTTGCCCCAATACCGGCACGCCCGTTCCAGGTGGTCTGCAGTATCAGGAGGCGATGTTTTTGCTAAAAACCGTTGTGGAAAGCGGCCGGGAAATAATCGGCTTCGACTTATGCGAGGTGGCGGGCGTGGGCAATGAATGGGACGGTAATGTGGGTGCAAGAGTCCTTTATAAACTGTGTAATTTCATGGCTAAGCCGGTGGGATTAAATAATGAGAAATGAAGAATTGAGAATTAAAGAAACCCGGTTTGCCATTCACTAAATACACCAATTTCCAAATCAACGACTATCGGTGACAGAACTTCTTCATTGGGACGAGCTGATTTTCCATCTGATAAATTGCGGATGGCACAATCCGTTTTTCGATGCGGTATTGCCGCTGCTGCGCAACAAATACACCTGGTTTCCTTTTTACCTCTTTTTGTTGAGTTTTTTGCTCCTGAATTTTAAAAAGCAAGGAATCTATTTGCTTATCGCCATCGCACTTACAGTTGGCGTAAGTGACACCATAAGCAGCCATTTGTTAAAAAAAAGTGTACGAAGGGCCCGGCCCTGCAAGGTATACGAAGCCCCCACTGACATCCATCTGTTGGTAAGCTGTGGCAGCGGATACAGCTTCCCCTCTTCCCATGCCGCTAATCATTTTAGCATGGCCATTATCTTATTCCTGACATTGGGAAGGGTATTTCGATGGATAAAAATACCTTTGCTTTTCTGGGCGGCAGCCATTGGTTTCGCTCAGATTTACGTCGGGGTTCATTTCCCACTCGATGTACTTTCAGGCAGCATTTTGGGATGTTTGGTTGCTTTGGTGATGCATCGTTTGTTGCGGCAATACCTGACTTTGAAAAACATCGATTCTCAATGATCCATAAATCCATTCTCTTCATTTTATCATTGGTATTGTGCACCACACTTGCCGCACAAAAACCACAACTTTCTCAACTGAGTCAGCCCAACGTGATTTTTATAATGATAGACGACATGGGCTGGAGTGACTTGAGTTGTTATGGCAACACCATCATTGAGACGCCGAATATCGACCAACTTGCTACGGAGGGTATGAAATTCAACCAGGCTTATGCAAGCTCACCCGTTTGTTCCCCCAACAGGGCCGGCATTATCACAGGGAAACACCCTGCCAGGCTTCACATCACCGATTGGATTCCGGGGGTCATTTGGCCACGGGCCAAACTTTTGACACCACCTATTCGGTACGAGCTGCCATTAAATGAAACCACTTTGGCAGAGTTGTTCAAGTCCCATGGTTATGACACCTATTTTGCAGGGAAGTGGCACCTCGGCGACTCGCTTTATTACCCCACCCGGCAAGGTTTCGACGTTAATTATGGCGGTCACGCAATGGGCCACCCGGCGAGCTATTTTTATCCCTTTGGAAACGACCCCGTGAGTCCAAGCTCCCATGCCGTGCGCAATCTACCTCCGGGGGCGAAAGAAGGCGACCAACTGGACGATTTCCTGACAACCGCCACCATGAAACTCATCCGCCAAAGCCACGAGGCAGGTAAGCCATTTTTCCTAAACTATTGGCCCTATTCTGTGCACAAGCCATTGCAGGCAAAAGAGGCACTCATCGAAAAATACCGCAAAAAGATTAAGACTGCAGGCAGCGATTTCGACCCCGTTTACTGCGCCATGGTGGAAACTGTGGACGTCAACGTAGGCCGGCTGATGGTGCTGCTCGACGAGCTGGAAATTGCCGGAAATACTCTTTTCATCTTTACCTCTGATAATGGAGGCCTGGAAGAGGTAAATGGCAACGCCCCATTGCGCCGCGGAAAGGGTGTGCTGTACGAGGGCGGCATTCGGGTACCGCAGATCATCCGTTTCCCCGGCAGAATAAAAGAAGGCAGCGTAAGTGAAAGACCCGTTGCTGCCGTGGATTGGTTCCCGACGCTGGCGGAGTACCTGGGCTTCGAGACCGATGGCATTACAGACGGCACCAGCTTCGCTCCCATTCTCACGGGTAAAAAACTGCACCGCCACTCTCCACTCATTTGGCATTACCCGCATTACCATACGAATACAAGGCCTCCATCGAGTGCCATAAGGCTCGGTAGATTCAAGCTCATTCACTATTACGAAGATGGGCATGATGAACTTTACGACCTGCGTAATGACCTCGGTGAGAAGACTGATATTTCCGGCAAAATGAAAAGCAAAACAATGACTTTGCACCGTTTGCTGATGAAAAATCTCGAACGCATGGGGGCCGGCGTCCCCTCCCCAAACCCCGGGTTCGATACAGCTAATCCTTTCAAAGG
>CAZPHZ010000324.1:0-3797 GCA_964586035.1 uncultured Saprospiraceae bacterium | reverse complement strand
CGAAGGAAGTCCCGCACCGTAGGTCGGGATGAACAACGACCGAAGGAAGTCCCGTACCGAAGGTCGGGATAACAATTTGGGCGTTGCTGTTCACTGTTCAACCACCTTCCCTCCTTTCAAATAGTCCTGATATTCTTTGAGTTTTTTCCAATCTCCATTTACGGCGAGTTTGGCCTGGTCGGGCCAAGTGGACGGGTCGTGGATGCGGAAAGCGTCGCCGGCGTCTTCGAGTACTTTTATAAGCGTGTCCTTTTTGGCATTGGCCAGGTCATTCCAGTTGCCGATGCCGGCCTTATTGAGAAGTTTTTCAATTTTTGGGCCGATGCCTTCCACGATTTTCAAATCCAGTGGATTGTTCGGGAAAATGGCGGACTTCCGGAGGGCCTCGGGCTGGCCGGCCTTAATCTCCATGAGACGGGAAGCCTGACCCACCCAGTCGTCGCGATGTATGCGGCCGGGGAAGAAGGCGATGGCCTCTGAGAGGGTACCAATCATTTTGTGGTCGAAGCGGCTGATTTGTTCGTAGGTGTAGATGCCTAGGTTGTTGAGTTTTTTTTCCAAAAACGAACCGATGCCCCGGATGAGTGTCAAGTCGTCTTTACCGGCAGCGGTTGCGGCTGGTATTTTCTTTCCAATGGCACTCGTTATTGCATTTTTTGCTGCCTCTATGCTGGCTGAATCTCTGGAACTTCGGACCGTTTCAGCGACAGCTTTCTCCTCCTTTTCCTGACCGGTAATTTTACTCTTAACGGCCTGACCTTGGTTGCGCAGGGCAATATTCTCCGCAAGGAGCTGGCCTATTTTCTCTTCAAGGGAACTGAGACGGGTGATGGTGGCATCGTAGGAGGTTTTCATTTCGGCCACCTCATTTGGCGTTTCAGGGGGCCTCCCGCTGCCATTTCGATCTTGTTGTGAAAGTCTGGACTTCAGCCCGAGAATCTGGTTGTTCAGGTCTTCGATTGTAGTGGCATATGAGCGGGCGCTGGCATTGGCCTTTGCGGTGGCTGCTGCTGCGGCATCGAGGCCGTTCTGCCAATTTGCTTTTTCCTCCTCCAGGATGCGTATTTGTGCGGCCAATTCCTCCGCTTCGCGTTGGGCTTTAACCAAGTCTGCATTTCTCAGGTCGAGTTGTTCCCGCAATGCTGTTTGTTCTATTTGCAGGTTCTCATTGTTGGCCTTCCATTTTTTTGCGTCTCTGCGGGAACGGGCAGCCCGGCCACCCCAAAGAACCCATGCCGTGATAAATCCGATGAGGAATGTGACCAAAATGGACAGCATAAAAGCGATGCTGTCTTCCTGCGTCAATGCTGCGAATAGGTTTTCCATGGTATTTTACTGATGAACGACGAATGATAAATGACGAATGAGCGGCCTGATTCATCATTTATTATTCATCATTGTTTTACATCTTTTCTCCGATTTTAAAATTAACACGCCTGTTTTTCTGACGGCCGGCTGCGTTGTCGCTTCCATCGGGATTCGAGTTAGGTGCTACCGGTTGCGTTTCGCCCTGCGATGCGACGCTGATGGTGGAGGTGACGCCAAGTTTCTTGAAATATTCAGCGGCCTCACCGGCCCGCTGCAAGCCGAGATTGTAGTTGTAGATTTCGGAGCCTATGCTGTCGGTGTGGCCAATAATCGTCAGCATCTTTCCGGGATTTTTGCCGAGGTACACGATCACCGAATCAGCATAGGCTCTGCATTGCTGGCCGGGGTTGAAATTGGCTTTGTTGTACTCGAAGTTTGCATCTGAGAAAGTATTGTCGGTAAAGCTGAATTGCAATTTTTCATAACCCTCCTGGTTCTCGGTTTCCGGGGTGTACAAGTCGAATGATAGCGGGGAATTGTTGTGGTCACCACCGGCTAATTCATAGTCGATGGTAATTCGTTTTTCATCGACACCCAATTTTTTAAGTGCGTCCTCTGCGGCGGCGGCACGTGCGATACCGAGGTTTTCAAAGATGCCGGTTTTGGCCTTCGACTCAGCGGCGAGGTAGCGCCCCGTCAGTGTCATGTTTTTCCCAACGTTGAGTTGAAGATATTCCGCTGTTTTTTGCAAAAACTCCTCGTTGTTGGCGGAGATGGCAGGTTTGAACGATTGAGCGGGGAAGCTGAATTCCTCGTAGCCCTGCAACACCGTTTTGCCACCATCCATCAGCGAAAGAGTCAGCGGACGGGCCACTGCGACAGTCTCATCGCCGCATTGGTGGCGCAACTCGCACACGAAATACCAGCGGGAGAAAACTGCAAATACGAGAAATGCGGCAAATCCGAGCAGAAATACCCTCATGGCTATTTGTGTTAAAAAGGAAATTGAAAAAAGACGGCAGACGACGGACAATGTTAAAGTGTTCCATCGTGTTCCGCCCACCGTGAGCCGTCCGTCGCCAAAAATATGGAATTGCGGCGATTAGGCCAAATGGCCTGCTGAAGCCGGGGTTTCTTTTTTTACAAAAAACGCCGGAATCATAAAAGCAATGACCAAAAGCGAATACAACAGCCCCCCGATAGTACCCACCGCCAGCGAAAACCAGAATGCCTCCTGCTGACCGTACATGGTGAACGGCAGCAACCCCAACGCCGTGGAAAGGATGGACAGCAGGATGGGGGTTATTTTATGATAAAATGCTTTCATGTACAGGTCTATGCTGGAGCGGTGGGGGGCTTTTTTTCTGAAACCGTTGAAGTCATTGACGATTAAAATCAGGCCGTTCACCGTCAGGCCGCTCACCATGAGGAAGGAGGTGTAGCCGCCCTGGTCGAACGGAAAATCGAACCAGTAAAAGGTCAGAAAGATGCCGATGAAAGACAGCGGTATCATCAGCACGATGGCTGCGGCCTGCTGCAAAGACTCGAAAGTGACGGCGCAAATAAAAAATATCAGCCCGGCGACCAAGGCCAACAGTCCGTATTGCCGCCGCGAGCTTTGCCGCCAATTCCACCGGGCCGTTTCCACGGCGTAGCCGGGCGGCATTTCCTTGCGCATTTCTTCCATTTTCTCGTCTAAGTAGCGGCTGCCAAAGCGCGACGAACCGTGATACTCGAATTCCACCATGCGGATGTACTGCTGGTCTTCTTTGTGGATGGCGGAGGCTACCTTCCGTTTTTCAAGGCTGCCGATTTCGGGGAAAAGCACCTTCAGGCTGTCCACATTTTGAGCCACATGCTGCAATTTCCACAAATCGTTGCCGGCGAGTTCGCTGCTCGCCAGCCGCACGGGCTGCGCCCCCGGCAGGTAAAAACCGGGGGTCTCCACCCGGTTGAAGTCGTCGAAGAGCGGCCGGAGGCGGTAGGGCGGGATATTTCTCTCCGCCATTTTTTTGCCGTCGAGCCGCATTTCGTAGGCGTAGCGGTCTTTTTCCCACCAGTTGATGTTGGCCTCTGTGTTCACTTCCTGGATGCGGGGATGGACGATTAATTTCCCTGCCAGCTGCTCAGCCTGCCGTTGCAACTCGTCCTTGTTGTAACCCGTCATCTTCACCCGGAAGGTGGGCGGGCCGCTGCCCGATTCGTTGCTGAAGCCCTGCCCCACGCCGTAGATGCTCCACTTCACGCCGCCGAGGTTGAGACTGAAGGCGATTAGGCGGCTTTTCAGACGGTAAGGGAAGGCCTGGTCGTGTCCCTTGTTGAACGTTATTTGCGTGGAGGCGAATTCCCCGCTTTGCACCGTGGTCACGAATTTTTTGATTTCAGAAGAATATTGCGAGAGGTAGGCGTCCGTTTTTTCAAAAACGGCGTTCAATTGCTCCAGCGTCGCCCCCGCCGGCAATTTCCCTTGCACGTGAAACATGGTTTCT
>CAZPHZ010000323.1:0-3808 GCA_964586035.1 uncultured Saprospiraceae bacterium | reverse complement strand
GGAGAGCAACCTTTTTAACCAAAAGCCCGAGCCGGAAGAAATTATAAGAATGGCTTTTGAATTTCCAAAATTCAAAAAAGAACACGCTGCCGTTTATAAGCGAATAAGAAAAGAAAGACAGGTGGCATTTGAGCATCTGAAAACAGCCTCGAACTACAAACAGCTTCTCGATAACAGCGTGCAGGCATATTGTGAAAAGTGGTTCAATGAGCAACAATAGACCTGAAAAAGCCACCACATGCTGACCCTCATTTTTGAAGACAACTATCTCCTTGCCGTTAATAAAACGGCGGGTACCCGGGCGGAGGGAAGCCCAGGCATGGAATCGGAGGTGAGCCGGTATCTTCGAGAAAATTATCCGTGGAAGAAACAACTCATCACAGGCGTTGTGCACCGGCTGGACCGTGATGTAAGCGGCGTAATGCTTTTTGCTTTAACACCGATGGCATTGAAAAATCTGAACCGGCAATTTGAAGAAAGAAAAGTACGGAAAACGTATGTAGCTATTTTGGAAAACGCACCGTCCGAAGGTGCCGCCGAGGTGCGTCATTGGCTGGTAAAAGACACTCAGAATCGCAGGGCGATAGTTGCTACTTCGAAAAACCGGCATGCCAAAGAGGGGATCCTCAGGTATGAAATCATCGCTGGATTTGACAATCTCTGCCTCGTAAAAGTAGAGTTATTGACGGGTCGCTACCATCAAATCAGGGTCCAGTTGAGTGCCATCGGTTGCCCAATTCTCGGCGATGAAAAATACGGTGCTCAAATTATAACTGGCCAGCAAGGTATCTGCCTTCATTCGAGCACCCTGTCGGTCTGGCATCCTAAGACAGGCGAAAAACTCATGTTGCAAGCCCCATTGCCCACCATCGGGGAATGGAAGAATTTTAGTCAGGTAAAATTGTTCTGATGCCTGCAGCCACCCTATTCATGCGTGGCAATCAGTTTGAGCAAATCATTTTTTTGGGCTTGGGCGGCCTTGTATCCGAGCTCAAATATTTCATCAAAATGGCCGCGCTCAAAAGTACCATAATTGGCGAGACCCTGCGGGGCAATGAGGATGTTGCACTGATGGTATTTCTGCACCGTATGATGGTGAATTGTAATATGAAACAGACGTTCCATGACCCTCAGTGTGGATCTAATGTCCTCGGGTTTGGTGTCTTTCAACGGGTGAACATTCACCCCGATGATGGGGCCGCTGTTACCCACTAATGGTTCGACCGGAAAGTTGTTCAGCGCCCCACCGTCAGAATACAGGATGCCATCTATTTTGATGGGAGAAAAGACCACCGGCACCGCAGAAGAGGCCAACAATGGTTTTATTAGTGGCCCTTCCGAAAAGGTTCTGACGCGGCCATGGATGAGATCAGTGGTGGTAACGAAAAGTTTTTTCTTCAATGCCCCGAAGTCGTCTTCGGGAAGGTATGCCTTCAGCACTTCATAAAATTTGTCCGAATCAATAATACCGGGCTTCCGAGCTGCTAAATTGCTCATTTTGAAAATAGCCGTGGTTTTAAAAAATTCGAAAATGGTCTCAACGGAATGCCCCGCGGCATAGAGGGCACCTACCAAACTGCCGGCACTGGTGCCCGACACAAATGCGGGATTGATGCCACATTCATTGAGTACCTTGATGACGCCGAGGTGGGCGACTCCCCTCACCCCGCCTCCTGAAAGCACGAGTCCTAATTTTTGCATGTGTTCAGTTTTTTTCGGGTTTATTTCAATTTCTTAATTTGGCCAACGGCCTTTGTGTTTATTAAAATTTGAATCTGTTCACGGGCCGTTTTATTTAATATTTCCAGCCGCTGATCTTTCGGGCTTTCCCACTCAATGAGCTTGGCATTGAGGGCCTGAAGGTTGGCCAGCACGAGGAGCTGCTCGGAGGAGGCATAATCGCGGATGTTGCCATTGCTGGTGGGGTTTGCCAGTTTCCATTCGCGGGCGGTCATTCCAAACAGGGCCAGGTTGAGCAGGTCGGCTTCACTCGCCTGAAATATAGCCTCCCTTTTCGTATTCCAGTCGATGAGAGGGACGAGGTGTTCGCGAACTGCCTCCGCGTGGATATGCCAGTTTACTTTGGCGAGTTGGCGTTTGAGGTTCCAGTCGAGATTCAGCCTGTGCGACTCGTCCTCTTTGAGCTTTTGCCATTCCTGGATGAGGTGGAGCTGGAAAGTAGGGCTGAGCCAATAGCCGAATTGAACGGCGATGTCTTTGTGGGCGAAGGTGCCGCCATAACGGCCGGCCTTGGCCTGAATGCCGATAGCGCCGGTTTCGCCCACCCAACGTTTTACTGAGAGTATAAATGTGTTCAGGCCTGCTTCACTTCTAATTCTATCGAATTCGATAGAATTAAAATCCGGGTTGTGGAGTTGCTCCCAAACCCCCAAAAATTCAATGGTATTGCGATTGCGCATCCAGTTCACGATGAGCGAATTGGCATTTTCTGAATTGAACCCCTGTGCCATGCTGGTCAGCGAAAAATAGTCTTCTTCTTTTTGCTGAAAAACAATGACTGGGGTGTTCAGTACTGAAAGAATGTTCTTTTTCACGGTGCATTCTAATTGAAATCCATGCCGTTTGCCGGGTCATGGAGTTGCCGAAAAGTAAATGCTGGATGGACCGCCAAAGTAAGACATTTCTGTAAAACATCTTCGGCCGCTCAATGTGGTTTTAGGGAAATTTACATATCAGGTATTCTAATTCCATCGAATTCGATAGAATTAAAAACAACGAAGCCGTCACCACTCGAACTGCAAAAACAAATTTGGTGTAACGCCAGCTGCCAGCCGGTTCAGGGCCTGCAACTGGTAAGTGGTCTGCGGTTCGGTTGCCGGTGGCGTTTCGAGCAGAAAATCCTTGTCGAGCAGGTTGCGGCGGTTGAGCAGGTTGTAAATGGCCAGCCCGATTTTCCCCTTCGACTTCGCCGTTTCATAATGGTAGCTTGCACCCAGGTCGATGCGGAAGGTACCCGGCAGCCGTGCGCCATTCAACTGGTTGAAATCGAGGGCGTAGGTCAGGCTGTCGGCCTGACAGTTGGGGCAGGGCACCTGCGTTACGCCGGGGATAGAGTAGGGGCTGCCGCTGCGCAGGTGGAAGTTGGCCGATAAATCCCAGTTTTTGAAAGCCCACATGTTGACGATGTTGAAGCTATGGCGAATGTCGTGGCGAGCGGGGTAGGGCAGGCCGTCGTTGAGTTCGGGAAACTGCAGGGTCACCTTGCCTGAAGAGTAGGCCAGCCACAGGCTGTAAGGGTTCCAACGTTTGCGGAGCAGAAAGTCGAAACCCTGGGCCTTTGAACGCCCGTCGAATACCCAGGGCCGGTCGAAACCCCGGTCCACCTGGAGATTGAGCGAGGTGAGATTTCGGTTATTCTTCAGGTAAAACTCGCCGTCGATGAGCAGGGAGTGGGTTTGGTAGCTGGCGCCGAGAGTCCACTGCCAGAGCACCTGCGCCGGGATTTGCTCCGATGCCAGGGCCCATAGCGGCTCGCCCACTCCCAGGTCGCCGAAGTCGATGATTTGAAAAACGAATTGCCAGTAGCGCCCCATGCCACCTTTCACATGAAAATGCTCTCCGAAAGGTTGCCAGGTGAAATTGATGCGCGGCTCGGAGTAGTAGAGGCCGCGGCTGGGAAAATGGTTTTCGCGCACCCCCAGCGTGAAAGCGAACCGATCGCCGGGCTGGTAGGCAAACTCCCCGTAAAAAGTATGCAGGTCGCTGCGTGCGGTATCGCTTATTTGGATGCTGCGCTGCATCAGCACTGCATTTGTGTCGCCGTAAATGACGCGTGGCGCTTGACCGA
>CAZPHZ010000322.1:0-3808 GCA_964586035.1 uncultured Saprospiraceae bacterium | reverse complement strand
TACACTCCTGACGACAACCCCGAAATATCGAGGTTAATCTGGGACTGGGCGTGCATGCTTTTTTCCAACTGTATCTGCCCAATGGTATTGTAGAGGCGCAGTGAAACCCAGCCTGACAAGTCTTGTGGCGGCAGGTCGACAAAAAGCATATTATATGCCGGGTTGGGATACACATTCACTTCTCTCAATGACCCACCTGCACCGTCTACAGCAGCATCGTCCGACCGGTCCCCAGTTTCTTCTTTGCCAAAACAGGCCATAGGCTCACAGGTACCTTCCTGGGTGGAGATTTCCGTTGCTAATACGCTTGCGTTGCAGCCATTATCCGGGTCGTTGCAGGCTATGCACCGGAACACCTCTTTTCCCTCCACCACCAATTGGGTACAGGCTGGGCCACCCAATACGGAATGAGCTCCTACGCCCCATTCGAGGTCGAAGATTATCTTGGGCTTATAACATCCCCGGCTAAATGGAATCGTGATATTATCGGAAATGTTGATGCTTCCCTTAAGTGGATGGTACGTAACGGGGATCTGGTTAAAAACAATGTCGTATGATTCGCTGCCACCTGCCAATTCAGGTCCTGTTGGATAGTATGTTATCACATAGGTAGCCATGGGTTTTATGCCATAGGCATTGACGGCCTCGATTTCTGCGGCTACCTCCACGTTGCAGCCCATCGTCACCGGGCAGTCGAGATATTGAAAATTAATATCTACGTCACCGCAGAATTCGCAGGTAGTGTAGGTGATGCATTCCCGAATGTCCGGGGCTGTCTCCGGGAGACCGTCTTTGTCAATTTCCAGGCAGAATTCATACCCTCCAAATTTCGTAAATGTGTGGCCGAAGGCCAAACCATCGTAAGTGGCGACCACTTCGCCGTCGTCGGCCCCACTGATAATCCATTTATAGCGCCAGAGGGGATTGGCAAAGGGGTCGAAACAATTGGGATCGGACGACTTCACCGTGCCAATAAAAAAGCAGGGTGACGGGTGGTCGATAAGATAGCGTATGTCCTCGATACATTGAGCGTTGAGTTGTAATCGGCCCATGGTAAAGGACAAACAGAGCATCAGTGTGAAATAAAAGTTTTTCATCGTTTGCTTGTTTGTGTTATTGAAACAGGGGGCATCGGTAAAAAAAAATATTGCAAAATGTGTCCTACCCATTGCATCAATCCGTAAACGGACATGAGAAGGGTACGACCCATAAAGTCACAATCCATTTCAAACTCACAGCATTCCACCGGATATCCGGCGAGAATACAGTCAGGATACTGAGGGGTGAGTCCTGAAATAGTTATTGTTCAAAGTGATTGAAAAAGGAAAGTTTTAGGCATTTCTCCCTGGAACGCGGGGGAGAGACAAATTCAAGCTTTTCCAGATTTCAAAATTCCATCGTTTTTGAAATATCGAGGAAACAGAATTCAAAATCCAAAAATCTCAAATGTCCATGGGAATGGTAAATCGAGGATCATTAATAAATCCTCGCGAAGCTTAAAAGTGGGACTATAATGTTTGAGGTCTAATAGGTTACAAAGAAAAATAAAATTTATAAGAAAATCCAGCTTTAGCGCATTTCTTTTCGCATTAATTTTACGCCAGTATAACCTATACTTTTATCTCTATTCAGAAATCGGGCCATAATGCCTTATCGCCTATTTTACCCGGAAGAAATTTGATACTCAATGCACGGAAAAGAGATGTGTGGCATTCATTTAATTAAACACCACATATCTCCTCCTCTACGCACCCCGGCAAAATAAGTTACCGCATGAGGGTGACATCTCCTTTATAGAGTTCTGTGCGGCCATCCACGAGCTCGATTTCGGCAAACCAGGCAAATACAGCAGGGTTCATCAATTGGCCTCTATGATTGCCATCCCATCCATACGCTGGATTATTGGGGTCGAAATCATAGTATTCCCAAACGGTTTCACCCCAGCGGTTGAATACGAGGAAAGACTTTATTTTAGTCACTTTCGACGGGTCGGCATAAATCATGAATACATCGTTTGTGCCGTCCCCATTTGGAGAAAATGCATTTGGGACGTAAATGGTCACTCGTTTATCAACAACGAGCAAAATAAAATCAGTGGCATCGCAACCGTTTTCTGTGGCAACGGTAATTTTGTAAAGCGTGGTTGATTCCGGAGTAGCGACGGGGTTCAGGCAGTCCTCGCAACTCAAGGTATTCGACGGGAACCAGGTTATTTGCGAGATTTCTGACTCGGGCAAACTTACCTGGGCATTTATCTGGTAATTGCTGCCGAGTTGTATCTCAGCATTGGCATCCACCGATAATGTCAACAGCTCGGGCTGTTCCACGTATATTTCATCGTTGAACTCACAGCCCTTTGAGTCCATCACCACAACGGGATATACCGCCGGTTCAAGGTGTGTGAAAAATGATTGGTTCGAGAAGGTCTGTCCACCATCAAGCGAGTACACATAAGGTGGTGTGCCCCCCTGAACATTTTGGAATTTGATTGCTCCTTTATCACCAAAACATGGCGGCTGAATTGCCAGCGGTTCAGCCACAGGTTCATCTCTGGTAATTAAAACCTGGTCTGTATCAGTGCAGCCGTTGCCAGGATTGCTTACAACGAGTGAATAGATGCCGGGGGTGCTTATGGAAGGCTGCGAAGTATTGGCTCCCGAGACAATAGTACCATTGGATGTGCTCCACGCAAAGCTAATTGGACCCGTAGATGTCGAACCACTCCCATCGAGATAATTAAACTCATCGAAACAATCCATCACAAAAGATTGACCGGCATTTGCCACAGGATTTTCAATGTCCTGAAGCACGGTGGTTTGTACCTCTTTTGTGCAACCGTTGATGGTATTGGTCACAGTAAGTATATATACCCCGGGCGCATTTACCTGTGGGGACAAGGAGGTCTCTCCAGCGAGAATACTACCCCCAAACGTCGTCCACAAATATTCGAATTCATTGCCCAAAGAAGCCGAGCCGTCGATAGAAACAATTGCGACATCGCAATCCAACTGTGCCGGAGGAGCAATGAGCGCGTTTGGCAAAGTTGCGTCCTGAGTTATGACGACATTATCGGTAGCCGTGCAACCGTTAAAGCTGTCTGTCACGAGTAAAACGTAAGTACCAGGTTGATTTACAGATGGAGTCAGTGTGTTTGCCCCGGAAAGAATATTCCCGTTTTGGGTATTCCAAGTGTAGGTAAAAATGCTGCCGGTACTGCTTCCATTGCCATCCAATACTAAATTCGGTGTCGTGCAGGTAAGTTCATTCGTGGAGCCAGCGGCAGCTATCGGGTTCTCCACGTCTTCCGAAACAACAGCCTGTGCCGTGGTGGTGCATCCATTGCCCGTATCGGTCACGAGCAATTCATAAGTGCCGGGAGCATCAACTAAAGGGGTTAAGGTAGACTCGCCATTGAGAATGTTCCCATCCACGGTACTCCAATTATAGAGATACTCATTGCCAGAACTGCTTCCAGCACCGGTAAGGTTAAGTGATTCCACAGTGCATGTAAGAATACCTGGAGTAGATGCGGCCGCAGCAGGCGGCACAATATCTTGCGGAACTGTCACCTGATCGGTGCTGGTACAGCCTGTTGCGGTGTTGGTTACCAAAATCTGGTATGTGCCTGGCATGTCGATGACAGGGTTGATTGTCGAAGCCCCTGAAATGAGACCTGGGCCCGTCCATTGGTACGTGTAATCAGACCCTATGGCCGAGCCAGTGCCCTCGAGAGTCAGACTCGAGACCAGGGCATCTGACTCTGCGCGAGGTCCAGACTGCGAAGTGGGCGCGTCTGCTCGTCAATGGC
>CAZPHZ010000321.1:0-3810 GCA_964586035.1 uncultured Saprospiraceae bacterium | reverse complement strand
AACAACTAACAACTAACAACTAACAACTAACAACTAACAACTAACAACTAACAACGACCGCAGGTCGGGATGAACAATTGTTCCGTTGAGCGGCAAATTTAAACGGAAGTTTTAAAAACAGCACACCGCGTCAAACGAATTGCTTTAAATTGCTACGCACCGAGTCTGCGTAGCCACCACCAAATAGGTTGACGTGCACGAGCAGGTAATAAAGCTGATACACCGGCAGGCGTTGCTCGAAGCCGGGGGCCAGTAGCCATGCCTCTTCGTAGCTGCGGTAAAATGCCCTGTCGAAACCGCCGAACAGACGCGACATGGCGAGGTCCATTTCCCGGTGAGCATAACTTACGGCGGGGTCTATCAATACGGGGTGGCCTTGGGCATCGCACAGGAAATTACCGCTCCAAAGGTCGCCGTGGATGAGGGCCGGCAGCTCTTCCGGGCAGATGGAAGGCAGTTTTTTGTAAAGCTGTTCGAAGTTTTGACCGTCCTTTAGTGTCAGTTGCTTTCCTCGAATGGAGAGTTCCACTTGCGGCAGCAAACGCTCATTGATAAAAAAGGCGGGCCAGCTATTGTGCCGGGTATTCGATTGCGGCAGCGAGCCGATGAAATTTTCGTGGTCGAGGCCGAAGTAGGCATCGCTGGTCCGGTGTAGAGCAGCGAGGGCGCTGCCGAATTCTTCCCAAAATTCCGCCGGACGATAGCCGGTTTCGAGGTATTCGAGCAACAAAAAAGCGTAGCCGCCGCTTTGTCCCAGACCAATGACTTTGGGTATGCGGAGTGATCCGTTTTTGGCCAACAATTGCAGCCCTTTCGCCTCGGTAGCGAACATGCGGCCTGCAATTTCACCTTTGTTCATTTTTAAAAAGAATTTTCCGCGGGTAGTTTCCAAAAGGCGGGCCTCATTGATGTCGCCCCCGCCGATGTGGCTGGAGGTGAGACATTCGGCACCGAGAATTTCGCTGCATTGTTCCAGGATGGCGGGTGGAATATCGAATAACATTTCTTTAAGTCGTTAAAGCGGTGGAACTTTGGTAAAAGTAAACTTTGACAGTGTCAAAAGTTTATTGGACCGCCTTCAACGTTGCGGTTCTCTCATCCGAAATGAGGGACATGATGAATTGGCAAAGACCGGGGTCTGAATTCTAACGTCGCCGGCTGTTGCGAATAAATTTGTACCGTTGCCCACAGGAGACACGGGCAAAACGACCCACCCCAAAATTGAACTCCAACATAAATTGCGCAAATGCGGGATGCGTGGCGGCATCGCTGGAATAAATGTTTTGCCGGGTGGGATTGGGAAACCCCGCCTTCTGACCGGCGCCGTTCACAAAATCGGCGAAGCCATACTGCAACCGCACGCCGAGTCCAACAGAGAAAGTGCCCGTCGCAGTAATGTACCCACCGAAGCCAAATGCTCCGCCTACGTAGCTTTTATTATAAAAATCTTCTGGAGAAGACACCTCCGCTCCGTTGTCGTTTTGTGACACCGACTGCACCGCGCTATACACTGGCCCGGCTTCTAAATAGGTTCGGTTGCGGATGTAGCGGTACATCAGGTAAGTGTCGATGCTCTTCCAATTGACGGAGTTGTGGAGTGTACCGGTGGTGCCGTCGAGGTGGTAGTCGAAATCCTGTCCCAAATTGTTGTACATGGCCTCCAGCGACACGCCGTGCCACGGGCCGAAGTTGAACGCCACCTTAGCGCCGAGACCATAACAGTTTGTAAGTTTATAGCCATAACTATTGTCATTCATGATGTTCTTATTGACCAAAAAGGATGCACCGTCACCGGCTCTGAGGGCGGCCTCCACCCATATTTCCTGGGCGCCGAGGCTGATGCTGAATGCCAAAAACAGCAAGATAAAGTAGGGTTTTTTCATGCTCGATAGTTTTATCAGGTATGTATTCCAAACCTGCAAGGTTTTAAAATCCTTATAAGTTGAAAAATATCTTGCGCAATGTAGCGACAGTTTTTCAAAACCAGAAAACTGAAAGGCTTGAATGCCGCCTTTTATTGTTTCAACATAGGCAGGGTTCGGAACCCTGCCTACGGTGCCGGGACTGAAACTATCCATCATTTACCATGAAAAAAGCAATACCATTTTTCTTTGCCGCCCTTTGTTTCTCCAACCTTGCCGCCGCCCAAACGCCGAAAGGTGACCGGGTGCTTTCCTGGCAATTGGATGTGGCCGAAGACAACAATTTTTTCGCCGCCTTTTCGCTGGCACAAAACGCCTGTATGACCTCCACGCACATTTCGTACTCATGGTCAGATTTGGAGCCGCAGCCCGGACAGTTCGATGCCGCCTTCATGAGCGAGGCCATGGACCCCGCCGATATTTTTTACCCGGCTTTCGGCACCACCGCCGAGTTGCAATTGGCCACGGTCAACACGCTGTTTCGGGTAGTGCCGCCAGACCTGGAAAATGTGCCGTGGGATAGCCCGCTGATGATCAGCCGGTTCAAAACTTTGCTCGATACCGTATTTGCCCATCTCCCCCACTTGCAACTCGACGCTCTGAACATCGGCAACGAATCGGATGCTTTTTTTGGCAGCAGCACCGCCCAATACGTGAGCTACAAAAATTTTCTCGACGCCGTATTCCCCTACGCCAAACAGAAGTATTTTGAACTGCATGGCGCCCCGCTCAAGATGGGCACCACCTTTACCTACGAGGGCCTCACCCAACCCGCCACCGCCCCACTTTGTCAGTTGGTGAACAGCAGCAGCGACGTGATTTCCGTGACCTATTATCCGCTGAATCCGAATTTCACCGTCATGCCGCCGGACGTTGTAACCGGCGATTTCGGCGATTTGGTGGCGCTCTACCCGGACACCACCAAGCCCATTTTCTTTGTGGAATGCGGCTACCCCTCAAGCCCCGTTTGCCTCAGCTCGGAAACACTGCAAGCCCAATTCTATGAGAACGTCTTCGCAGCCTGGGACATCTATTACGACCATATAAAGCACCTCAGCATTTTCAAACTCACCGACTGGTCGCAGGAAACGGTGGACTGGCTGGGCACTTATTACGGCCTCAACTTGCCCACCTTCCTCGAATACCTGCGCACCCTCGGCGTGCGCACCTACCCCGGCAGCGGCACGGACAAGCTGGCCTTCGAAACCATCCGGTGCGAGCTGAACGCCCGCGACTGGTGCGCCGTGAGTTGCAGCCTCGATGCGGTGGCGGAATCCGCTCCCGGCACCCCGGTACTCGTGGTGGCCCCCAACCCGGCGGCCTCGCAGGTGACCATACGCGGCGAGGCCACCCTGGCGGAATGGCGGCTGTACGACTCCACCGGGCGACAAGTGCTGCGCGGTGAAAACTCCCGCCAAATCGACCTGGCCGGGTTGCCCGCAGGGCTGTATTTTTTAAAAATGAAAACTTTGGACGGACGGCTGATTGTGCAGAAATTTGTGAAAAATTAACGCCATGTCTCAACCTCCCCTTCCCCGTCAATTTTCAGAAAAAAAACTAAGCGATAGTTACAGCCGGGTGGCTTGGTTTTACAACGCCTGGAGCCGGCTGACCGAATCGAAGGCGGCTGCGATGGTACTCGAATGGGCCGCCGTGCGAAACGGCGAACGGGTGCTGGAAGTAGCCGTGGGCACGGGGTTGGTTTTCGCTGAAATCGTGCGCCGCAACCCCGGTGGTGAAAACGAGGGCCTCGAGCTATCGCCCGCCATGCTGGCCCGGGCCGAAAAGCTATTGGCCGGCAAAGCAGGCCATCACCACCTGCAGGCGGGCAACGCCCATGCCCCGCCGCTCGTCGCCGGCCGCCTCGACCTGCCTGCGAACAAGTTTT
>CAZPHZ010000320.1:0-3842 GCA_964586035.1 uncultured Saprospiraceae bacterium | reverse complement strand
CCCACGGGCCCTTGCGGCCGCCGGACCTCATCATCCAGGACGAGCTGCACCTCATCGGCGGTCCGCTGGGGACGTTGACGGGCCTCTACGAGACGGCCGTCGATGAGCTGGCGACTGTTCTCGGTCTGCAACTCGACCTGGTCGCGGCCCAGCAAGTCCTGGATCTCCACCGATCGGAGTTTGCTCACTTTCACCTTGCCGGAAGCCAACTGATCCACCGACGGAACGGTCTCGAACTTCAGCCGCACCGATTGCAGGATCTTGACGATCTCACCGATCCGCTTGGCCGGCGCCGTGGGCAACGCAATCACCACCTCCTCGAGCCGAAGGCGTCCGTCGCCGGCCGGGGGTCGCGCGACTTTCGCGCGTATGGGGCGCGGCCGCCTCATCGTCAACGGCATTCAGGCGGGAGACGTGGTGGTCGGGTTGGCCTCGTTCGGGCAGGCAACTTATGAAACGGAGTACAACGGCGGCATGGGCAGCAACGGCCTCACCGGCGCCCGTCACGATGTGTTCAGCCGTGAGTACGCCGCCAAATACCCCGACAGCTACGACCCGAATACCCCGGAGGAAGTAATCTATACCGGCTCGAAAAAGCTGACGGACACGATTGATGCCGGGGGCCAACCTATTCCTGCCGGCAAGCTGGTGCTATCGCCAACGCGCACTTACCTGCCCGTTTTGAAAAAATATTTCACGGAATTCGGCAAGGGGCATATCCACGGCCTCATTCACTGCACCGGCGGCGGGCAAACGAAGGTGAAGCATTTCATCAAAAACAAAAGGGTGGTGAAAGACAACCTGTTCGATTTGCCGCCCCTCTTCGAACTCATCCAAAAAGAATCGGGCACCGGCTGGCGCGAGATGTACCAGGTGTTCAACATGGGCCACCGGCTGGAGTTTTACCTGCCGGAAAAATTTGCTGAAGGCGTCATTGCCACGGCCCGTTCTTTTGGCATCGATGCCCGCATCATCGGGCGGGTAGAAACAGCCGAAGGCGAATCCGTATGTGTGGAAAGCCCTTTTGGAGTTTTCGAATACTGATATTTCGGGGAATACCGTCTCCGGGTAGAAAACACATTAAAAAAAAATATCTACTTTGGCATAGTTTTCGAAGTATGGTAGAAAATCGTAACCTGACAACAAAATCAGGGCTCGATATTGATACAAAAGACACTAAACTTTCTCGCCAAACGACAAACACCTACCGGCAAGCACATCTAAAAAAGTTCCGGCAATAGCCTTGTACCGAAAGAGCGGCTTTCAAATAAGCACACCTTGAGTGGCGGGGATTTCTATTGTCCAAAATTGACCACTACCCTGGAATATTTGGGAACAAAAAAATGTTTATCCCATGAATTTAGTCACTAGTCACAGTTTATTCGCCGGATGTTTGCTCCTATCCCTTTTCTCGCGGGCAGGCACCATTTTCCCAACCGATACCCTCGTCGTGGAAACGTATGACTGTGCAGGCATGACCAATGTTTGTGCAGGTATTCCGGCCACTGACCTCAGTAGTTATACGCTCATTCAGGACGGGGCTCCATACGCGGGCGGCGTAAATGGATGCAACTTCGACACCACAGTCACTTACACCTACAACACGCTGCTGGGCCTCGGCACGCTCGGCCCTTATCATCTGGATTCCTGGTCTGTCGACGGGCAGGTGTTCAATGGCGAATTTTTAGACATACCTTCACTCGTGACCATGTTGAATACATGGGACCCCCAGGGAAACTGGATGCACGACCCCAACGCACTTTCCATTTCGGGCGGCGCACCGGACAAAAGTTACAGCAATATGGAGGTGACGGTGATGATGAATAATACCCCTTCCACCATCGGAATGAATTACGGCCTGCTGCCGCAAGGCACGGAAATGGCGTTTTCGGCAGGCGCACACACGCTTGTGGCAATAGACAATGCCAACGGCCTCAAGGATACCCTGATTGTCGTGGTGGAATGCCTGGCGCTGCCCACCCCGCTGACCTTCTATGATACCATTCAGGCCAACGGCTTCCCATTTGTGCTTTGCCTCGATACGACCCAACTACCCGGCAACGTCGTCTCTATTGAAAATGCGTGCCCCGGGCAGTCGGGCGAGTTTGTTTCGTTTTACCTCGACACGGCTGATTATTGTGTAAAATATGCCGGTATAAAATGTGGGGGCACGGAATCGGCCTGCATCGTTGTTTGTGATGACATGGGATTTTGCGACACTACCAATATGACCGTGACAGTTGATTTTTCGCTGTGTGCAAAAAGCTCCCAAAAGTGGAATGATACCCTCGTGGTCAATTTCACCAAAACTCTCTGCATTGACACCACAGCACTGCCGGGCATCATTCAAACGGTGGACAATATCTGCCCCGGTGAGTCGGGAGAATCTGTGGTATTCGAATACGACGAAACGACGCATTGCGTGACATACACCGGCATTGCACCAGGCCTCGATCAGGGTTGTTTTTTGCTCACCGATGAATTCGGTAATGCCGATACGGCCTACGTTTGCGTATATGTCCGGCTGCCGGAGAGTGGTATAATTCTTGACACGCTACTGCTTGGTCAGAACCAGATCTATTGTATGGACGCCAGCGAATTGGCAGGCAACGTAATAAATATTGAAAATTTTTGTCCTGCTTTTCCAGCCAATGAGGTTAGCTTTGCTGTAGATGCTTTAAATTTATGCGTTGAAGGGCAGAGTTTGACAATCGGCACCGATACGGCGTGCATCTTTATTTGTGACGATTACGGCGTTTGCGATACCACCCATTTGTATATAACCGTAGTGCCCGACGTTGCTAACCCCTGTGCGAACTCCCTTCCCCCCGTTGCCAACAATGATTTGGCAAGCACACTGTTGAACACCCCCGTTAATGTTGAAATATTAGCCAATGACGACCTTGGCAATTGCCAGTTTGCTACCGTTACACTGCTCGATGCAAGCAGCGGCGGTGAAGGGCCGCGGCATGGTCTCACGGTATTGAATCCGGATCAAACGGTCGATTTTGTACCCGATTCGGAATATTGCGGATTAGATACTTTCGAGTATGTATTGTGCAGTCCCGTGAGTTGCGATACTGCCATGGTCCTGGTGAACATAACTTGTACGCCATTGGACTCGATCATTATCTACAATGGAATTTCTCCGAATGGCGATGCTGTCAATGATTTTTTCACCATCGAAAACATCGAGCAATTCCCGGATAATGTTCTTACCATTTACAACAGATGGGGCAACAAGGTTTTCCAAAAGCAGGGTTATCAGAATACCTGGAATGGGAAATACCGAAGTGCAGATTTGCCGGATGGCACCTATTTCTATTTGCTTATGCTCGGCGACGGGCGTGAATTTTCGGGATATGTGCAAATACACCGATGAGTAAAAGTGACTTTGTTTGAAAATATTTATTCCATCACATCTAATAAAGGCTCATTCATAACCAGAAAAATTGACAGGAAATTTTTCAAAATTCTCCAGCATGAAAAAACATTTAACCATCATCACGCTTTTTCTTTTGATTGGACATTTCGTCTTTGCCCAGCAGGAGCCCATGTTTACCAAGTACATGTTCAACAGCTTGATATTCAACCCGGCTTATGCAGGTTCAAAAGAACACATGACCGTCGGGTTGCTTCACCGCACCCAATGGTACGAAATCAACGGAGCGCCACAAACGGAGACGTTTACACTCCATACCCCTCTCCGTAATGAGCGCGTGGGTGTTGGTTTTAGCGTTGTAAATGACAAAATAGGCCCGTCCAATACCACTGGAATTAATGTGGTGTATGCGTACCGGATTCCCATCGGCAAAGCCAAGTTGAGTATTGGCCTGCAGGCC
>CAZPHZ010000319.1:0-3855 GCA_964586035.1 uncultured Saprospiraceae bacterium | reverse complement strand
CAATTCTACGCTACGATGCGTGCACGCGAGGAGCCTGACTGACATGAAGATTGCGCATTGAGTAAAAGACAGTCTCGATGCCGGAAAATTTTTTACGGAATCCGTCACAACGAATAAGCCGGATGCATTTACCACCCACCTCATTGCCACTGAAGTGCTGCCGGGCCATGTGTATGAATACCAGTTGCTCATCAACGGGATACCCGTGGCATTCGACTACCCCACCACGTTTCAGACACAACCGCTATGGAAATACCGCACCGATCCACCCACTTTCAAAATAGCACTCGGCAGTTGCGCCTATGTCAATGAGCCTGCCTACGACCGCCCCGGCAAACCATATGGCGGCGACTACCAGATTTTCGGGGCCATTCACCGGCAGCGGCCCGACCTCATGCTGTGGCTCGGGGATAACACCTATTTGCGGGAACCCGATTGGTTTAGCCGGACGGGATTTGTGCATCGCTATACTCATACCCGCTCTCTTCCGGAGATGCAACCGCTGCTCGCCTCCACCCATAACTACGCCATCTGGGACGACCACGATTATGGCACCAACGACAGCGACCGCAGCTACATTTATAAAGATCTGGCGACCAACGTTTTTAAAATGTTTTGGGCAAACCCCACTTATGGACTGCCGGGACAAGGCGGCATTACCTCCTATTTTCAGTGGGCCGATGCTGATTTTTTCCTCATGGACGACAGGTATTTCAGAACGCCCAACGAGCGCAAAGCGGATGGATGCAGGTACCTCGGTTCCACCCAGTTCGACTGGCTCATCGATGCGCTGACCGCCAGCACCTCCACGTTTAAATTCGTGGCCGTTGGCGGGCAGGTGCTTTCCACATTTCCCAAATATGAGACTTACATCAATCTTTGCCCCGAAGAAAGAATAGAACTGCTGCGCCGCATCGAACAGGAGGACATCAAAAATGTAATTTTCCTCACCGGCGACCGTCACCATACAGAACTGAGCAAATTGGTGAATGGCAGGGGCCATGCCGTGTACGATTTTACCGTATCACCGCTGACTTCTGGCCCCCACACCACCGCTGAGCCTAATCTGCTGAGGGTACAGGGCACCTTGGTCACACAGCGAAACTTCGGTACCATGGAGATTTCCGGCCCCCGGAGACAGCGCTCACTCACCATGCGCATTTTCGACAGCAACGGCTTAGAGTTGTGGTCGAAGACCATTCAGGCAGAGTAAAACTCAGAATCTAAATGCATGCTGCTTTGGGCAGAATTCTTATTGGCCCGGAGGGCCAAAGTCACTAAAAAAGGAACTCCCGGTATGCAGAGCATCCGGGAGCGGGTATTAAAAAACAACAGGATACGGCCATGAAATTCCATGGCAGCAGAATATTTTTAGTGGGCATGGATGGAGATTGAAACAAAATCGTTCAAAGCCTGCCCGGATAGTCTGTGTTGTGATTAGATTGGCAGCCAATCAGAAGTCGCTGATTTTGCGAATCACCCGGTACAGGCGGGGATGAATGTTCACCTCTTCGATAAAGGGGTCGTGTTCGAGATGGTTTGCAGAAATAAGTTTGAGTTGGGTAACCCGGCTACCTTGATAAATACGCTGTACGTATTTAACCCATAGCGACCCATTGCTTTTCACTGCGTAGATTTCATTGTCTTTTACATCATCGAGGCGTTCCACCTCCCGGCACACCACAATGTCATCATTCAGAATGACGGGTTCCATGCTATTGCCATTGATTTGAAAGGCAACCATACCACCGCCCTGAAGACCCGGCAGGGAAAACCACGAACTTTCTTCAGTGGCAAAACTACTGGTATCTACTGCAGATCCGGCAAAAGCCGCTGCCGTGGTAAACAGGATATTGCCCTGTTTGAAGGTACTGGGTTCGACACCCCGGCTTGGGAGGTCGAATCCGAAAGGGGTGCCGGTGCCGTCGAGCAGAAAGTCTTCGTTGATGCCGAATTCCCGGCAAAATATTCTGGCGTGGGAATAACTGATAACCCGCTTGTCGCCCTCGTTCAAATAGGCCCGGATGATGTGACCATATCCCTTGTTTCCGAGGATTTTTTCGGCAACGTCGCCAATGCCTTTTCCGTGGCGGTCATTTTTAATAATTGCTCCCCTGTCTTCGAGCATTTGAAAGACCTTGATAAAGCGGTCGTTTAATTCGAGGCGATCTTCTTGTATCATAAGATTTTATTTTCACTTGTTAAATACGATACCCAACAAATCGGTTGTAAAATTAAAACAAATAATTGTAAATGCAAATTTTTGTTCTAAATATTATCTTTTGAAACAAAATATTTAAGTCCCGCTATTTCTAATCACTTAATCGAAGATAGGTTCCACTCCTGCCTCCATTAACTGTACAATGCGAGGTCGTGATAGGTGCTGTACATAAAGTGCCCCTTCCACAAGGTTGCTTCGTGTTTAAAACCGGGCCTTTCAAATACGGCCCTGCTTTTGGAATTGCCAGAGGCAGTTAATATTTCGATCCGGTTCATGTCTTTTGCACGAAAAAGATACGCGGTGAAGACCGCGCAGGCATTGGTCATTATGCCCCTACCCTTCATATTCTTCCTCAACCAATAGCCAATTTCACATTTTTTGCAATGCTGATTGAATTGCACCACGCCAATTGAGGCAGCCAGAATTTCTCCATCCATGATAAAGGTGATGAGCCGGGTTCCTTGTGAATGTGCGAAATGCTTTCTCTTATAAATAGCTGGGTATCTTCAACATTGAGGGTAGTGTCTACCCAAGGAAGCCATTGCCGCAGGTAGTCTCGTTGGCTATCCACTGCCTCAAATATGGGGGCGGCCAATTCGGGCCGTGCCAGTTGCAGAGTAAGCTGCTCGCTGATTTGCAAAAAGGCCTCTTAACAATTGAGAATAGAAAATGAAAAATCTTTTTGGGCAACAAAAAATGCCGGCACCGTTAAACTTAGGTGTAAATTCCCGGTCTATCTACCCAAATCACGCAGACTTTGAAAAACCCACATAACGACTTAGCTGACGAGAGGATACTTGCGCTGGTGTTGCAAGAAGGCCATGCCGACAGGGGCTTCCGCCTGCTGATGGAAAAGTACCAGGAGCGGTTGTATTGGCAAATCCGCCGTTTGGTGTATGAGCACGAAGACGCCAATGATGTTTTGCAAAACTGTTTTATGAAGGTTTATCGCAATCTGCACAAATTTGAAGGCAAGTCTAAACTCTACACCTGGATGTATCGCATCGCAACAAATGAAGCAATTACTTTTTTGAATAAAAAAAAGCAAAAATATACGGCCTCTATCGACGACGAAGACCGCAACCTCTCAAACCGGCTCGAAGCCGACTCCTTTTTTGATGGAAATTCAGCACAGATACTGCTCCAAAAAGCCATCGCCCTGCTACCCGAAAAACAAAAACAAGTGTTTCATCTTCGCTATTTCGACGAGATGAACTATGCCTCCATGTCGGAACTACTGGGTACGTCGGAGGGGGCACTCAAGGCTTCATTTCACCATGCGGTGAAAAAGATAGAGGCTTATGTGAAAAACGTGGAAACGTATTAATTGAGCTGGTCAGGCTTAAATTTCGGAACAATGAAAAATAAAGAAAAACTAAGAGAAGAATTGAAGGAATTGTCACCCTTTCTGACGAGGCTTCAGGGTAAAGGTGAAGGGTTCTCAGTACCGAAGGATTATTTCAAGACTTTGCCCGATGAGGTGCTGAAACAATTAGGCCCCGAAACTGCACCAAACTCGCAGCAAAAAAGTTGGATTGACGACATTACCCTGTTCTTCCAGACGCTCTGGCAGCCTCGTTATGCGGTGGTTTTTGCAGCGGGGCTGGCCACGGAGGGTATTCTGCCTGTTGTTG
>CAZPHZ010000318.1:0-3861 GCA_964586035.1 uncultured Saprospiraceae bacterium | reverse complement strand
GTCACCACCGCCAATCTGCGTGCCGCTAAACACCAGCTGGGTGTGCGTGCCGGTGCTTCCGTCCGGGCATATCGTCGTTGTAAAACTTTCATTGGGGCCGTAGGCTCCGGCACCGCCACCGCTGTCCATAAAGAATCCGTTGCAATCTGTCACGCTGGTGGTGGTGTCGCTCATGAGATAGTTTTGGCCGGAGGCCAAAACCCAGGGAAACACCAAAAAAGCTGCAAGTGTAGCTTTCCATTTCATACTCTGGTGATTGTTACTAATTAATGTTCGGAAAATTTCAAATTTACTTCCAACGGAAGTTATGCTACGGGATTACAAATATATGGTGTGACCAGGTGTGGTTAAAAAAGTAGGTTGTATCGTTACCAATGTATTATTCTACATTCCGCCCCGTATGTTCATTCAAACGCCACTTAAATTCTTCACAGTAATTAAAAACGGGTGCTTTGCCGGTGTTTTCGATTTCGTAAACCATTTGGCGGTTCCAGTCCATCTTCAACTTTTACTCCTTTCTTACTTTCAAAATGCTGATTTCGAGTTTTTTGAGTTGAATTGAAGGAAAACCGGCATCAATTTTTCGCATCGGGCAAATCCGAAAGTTACCACGAATGGCCGGGACAATAATTCAACCGTTGAATTAAAAACGGGTTACCGGACTTTAGATGCTTGATGTAGCCGTTTTCGAAAACATCGAAAGGACGACTGTCTATGGGTGGGCTTGTGTGGGCCTGTTCTTGTGCTCGAACAAAGGTAGAAAACGCGGGGAATAACAAAAGGAAGAGGATATATTTTTTTTTCATTGAAGGTGGATTAATGAAATATTATGCCTGGAATCCCCGGAATGGCAGCAAAGTTATTTCTTCAAATGAATTCTCTTCAAAAAATATGTTGGCAGCACGGTCCATCAATTTGCAAAACACCATAACCGGCCATACCGTCTCTGTTGGCCGGCTCAATTCAGAAATGCCATCCGCTCAAATCATTCCTCATTGTGAAAAAACGAAGAGACATCCGCGGAATACAAGAGGGTTTCTTATGATTTTCATCCTAAAATCCGTTTGAGGAGGGTGATTTTTTTCAAAAGATACCGCTCTATTTTCTTCAAAGCTGTAATTTCGGCCCTCGTTTTGAAAAACTTCTTGCTTTTCCACAGAAAATGGATAGAGGAAGAGCTTTTCAAGCGCCATTTCCAAAGGTGGATTTGAATTGATAAATCGTGCTTTTGTTGACCAGACCGACACGGTTAGGTGGCTTGGGCATTCATCATTTATCCTTCATTATTCGCACAGGACAACTTATTGAAACGAAACCTTAACCATGATTCTAGGGATTCTTAAAGAAGACAGTTCGGAAAACCGGGTGGCCGTCACTCCCGACACGCTCGCTGCGTTAAAGAAATTGGGCATCGAACAAATTCTCGTGGAAAAAGGCGCCGGCGACAGCGCTTTCATCCCCGATGCAGCGTACGAAGAGCAGGGTGCCGAATTGGCCGATGGCGCCACGGTGTTCAAGAAAGCCAAAATTCTGGCAAAAATTAATCCTCTCAGCGAGGCACAATCCAAACAACTCACGGCAGGGCAGGTACTCGTCGGGCAATTCAATGCACTGAGCAACCCCAAGTCGGTGGACCCGTTGCACGCCGCAAAGGTCAGCGCATTCAGCCTCGACCTGATCCCGCGTTCCACTCGGGGACAGGCGATGGACGTGCTTTCATCGATGGCGACAGTGGCTGGCTACAAAGCCGTGCTGCTCGCCGCAACGCATCTGCCGAGTTTCTACCCGATGTTTATGACGGCGGCCGGTACCATCAAGCCGGCGAAAGTGCTCATCATCGGCGCCGGTGTTGCTGGGTTGCAGGCCATTGCCACTGCCAAACGGCTCGGTGCCGTGGTGGAAGCATTCGACGTCCGTACCGCCGCAAAAGAGGAAGTGATGAGTCTCGGCGCACGCTTCGTGGAAGTGGAAGGGGCCACAGAAAGCGCCGCCGCTGGTGGGTATGCCGTGGAGCAAACGGAGGAATACAAAAAACGCCAGGCCGAGGCTGTGCATCAGCACGCCATGCAATCCGATGTAATCATTTGTACTGCTCAGATTCCGGGACGCAAGGCTCCGCTCATCATCCACAAGGCTACCGTGGAGGCCATGAGGGCCGGGTCGGTGATCGTGGACATGGCCGCTTCTTCAGGCGGTAACTGCGAAGTGAGCGAGAATGAAAAGACAATTTCGCACAAAGGCGTAACCATCATCGGCGCCAGCAATCTGCCATCGACAATGCCGAGAGATGCCAGCACCATGTTTGGCA
The DNA here is from genome assembly GCA_964586035.1 of uncultured Saprospiraceae bacterium. Classification (GTDB taxonomy): domain Bacteria; phylum Bacteroidota; class Bacteroidia; order Chitinophagales; family Saprospiraceae; genus UBA6168. The sequence continues at coordinate 1,553 of CAZPHZ010000318.1, read as the reverse complement.
AAAACGTCTTGAATTTCCTGAAACTCATTGTTGACAAAGGTGAGCTCAATATCAACTTCGAGGACGACATCGTCACCGCTTGTTGCATCTCCCACGACGGGCAGGTTGTCAGCGAGCGTCTGAAATCTTTTATGAAATAATAGTTGAAGGAGAAAGTTGAGGAATATTGCTGGTTTTGCTTATAAACCGTATAAACTTCCCCGGCTTTCTAAACCAGAAAAAAGATTTAAACCACTTATCATGGCATCAATAACTTCATTTTTTCTTGACAACCAGGAGATGATATTTTTAGTCATCCTGGCTATTTACCTGGGTGAGGAGGTCATCTCCAATGTGCCTGCGGTATTGCACACCCCGTTGATGTCGGGGTCCAATGCTATTTCAGGCGTTGTCATCATGGGTTCTATCATCGTGATCGGGCATGCTTCTCCCACTGATTATTTGTCCTTGAGCCTTGGCTTTTTAGCCGTGGTGCTCGGCACGCTGAACGTAGTTGGCGGTTTTGCCGTCACGGGCCGTATGCTGGCGATGTTTAAAAAGAAAAAGTAACCGTTAATCGCAAATTGTTTCATGTCACTTGGCTCTAACCAACTGACAACGAACAACCAACATTGAAAAATCATGTCAGAATTTCTGCTTGAACTCTTTTATATTATCGGCTGTGTGACCTTTATTATTGGTCTGAAAAAGTTGAGCAGCCCCGATACTGCCCGCCGCGGCAACTACCTCGCCGCCGCTGGGATGATACTCGCCATGCTCGGCACCATCTTGTTTCATAAAAACGAAGCTGGTGAGGGCATTGGTAATTTTGCCTGGATAGCTGCCGGCCTCCTCGTCGGTGGTGGCATAGGGTATTACATGGCCGTCAAAGTAAAAATGACAGCCATGCCGCAAATGGTTTCCTTTTTCAACGGAACCGGCGGTGCATGTTCGGCTCTTATTGCCTCTATGGAACTCTTCCACAGCAACACCACTGACTTCGGCTTCCTGCTCGTGGCCTATCTCGGCATTGGCGTAGGTACCATAACATTTAGCGGGTCTATGGTTGCCTTTGGCAAATTGGATGGAAAAATAAATGACATTAGAGCCAGCTTCATGAGCTATGTGAACCTGGCGCTTTTGGTCATCGTTCTCGGCCTCATGGCAGTGGCTACATTCTCTCCCCAAACAATGGGTGGAGCTACCGCAGGCTGGTGGCTGCTCGGCATTGCGTTGGTTTACGGCATATTGTTCGTCATGCCCATCGGCGGTGCTGACATGCCCGTTGTCATCGCCCTGCTGAACTCCTTGTCCGGTATTGCAGGTGCATTCGGCGGCCTTTTGTACGGCAACCGCATCATGCTCATCGGTGGCATCCTCGTGGGTGCTTCGGGCCTCATCCTTACGGCATTGATGTGTAAAGCCATGAACCGCTCACTGCTCAACGTGCTCATAGGCAACTTCGGAGGAAGCAAGGCCGGAGGCGGCGGCGCAGCCGGTGACCAGACGGTCCGTGAAGTCACCGTCAACGTCACAGCCATCACGTGCGCCTACGCCAGCGCCGGCGTGGCCTC
>CAZPHZ010000317.1:0-3864 GCA_964586035.1 uncultured Saprospiraceae bacterium | reverse complement strand
AGTTACCGCGCCGCGTGGGGACACACCCGCCGTGACGGCGAATTCCCCCTTGTGCGATGAAGACACCCTCTGGCTCGGCCCGGCCACAGCTGCCGCAAAATACGAATGGATTGGTCCGGCGGGCCAGGCTCCCGCAACATTGGATTTGCCAGGGCTGACTACCAACGAGAGCAGCACTTTTATTTTAAAAAATAGCTCCGCCTATCTCAGCGGCGATTGGAGGGTGCGAGTCACCGGCAGCAACGGCTGCGTTGTGGAAAGTCTTCCACTGAATGTGAACATCAAACCCCGGCCGCAGGCTTTCGCCACCAACGACGGCCCCGTTTGCCAGGGAGCTTCTGCCACGTTGTTTTCCAACCCTATTCCGGGAGCCGAATACCAATGGCAGGAGGCCGGAACAACGACCGTTTTTTCTCAGCTGCCCAACCCACAACTTGCGAATGTCACCACCCAAAAAACCTATTATTTGCAGGTTGTAAAAGATGGCTGCGCCTCTGAAAATATTTCACTCACCACCTTGAGCCTGCACCCCAAGCCCAGTCTGAACCCCATGGCTGATTATTCAGTCGCAGCCGATTGCTCCCCCGAAGATTTAGTTTTTTCAGCGAATGCTAACGGGGTGGATATCAGCTACGATTGGAGCGGTCCCAACGGATTCGTGTCACATCTTGAAAATCCGGCCATCCCGAACGCCAATGCCTCGCAAAATGGAAGCTACCAGCTCGAAGTGACCAACTTCTGGGGGTGCAAAGCTTCAGAGGCATTTCTTGTGAGCAATGTAGTGGATGCGGTAGAAATGCCTCTGATCCAAACCACGCCTTCCGTTTGCCCAGGCGGAACCATTGCGTTGAGCGTGCAGCCTTACAGCGGCTTTGACGTGATATATCAATGGCGCAAAAACGGCAATCCGATTTTTGGAGAAAATATAAGCCAGCTTTTCCTCAACGAAGTGGATAGCTCCGATGAAGGAGCTTACGACGTGGTGGTGCAGGTAGATGCCTGCGAACTGCAATCCGATGCCTTTTTAATGGATGTGCTTGAAAGCCCCGTTCCATCACCTGACTTTTTCCTAAGCCAGCCCTGCGAGGGCGGTACGCTACAGTTTTTTTCCAATACAAATGGCATAGTAGCGTGGGACTGGAGTGGACCCAATAGTTTCAATTCGCAATCATCGAATCCGCTCATTTACGATGCTCAATTCAGTGACATCGGGGCATACACCCTTACTGTGACGGGGGCGAATGGCTGCACCGCTACTTCCGGCGTTGTGGTAGACGGCATTCTTCCCGTACCCGAGGCACCGCAGGCTGTGTCCAATAGTCCGGTATGTCCCGAGGATAGCATCGTTCTTCAAGTGCAAAACCCACTCACCATTGGCACAGTTTCGTACGAATGGATCAATGGCGCAGGTACGACTCTGCCAGTTTTCGGGAGCAAGCTGACTTTAGCTACTGATAACCCACTGGCGGTACCGCCATTTTTTATAAAAACTTACGTCAACGGCTGTGCTTCGGCATTGTCAGCACCGATTCCAGTGGAAATAAAACCAGCCCCGGTCGCCATGGCCAGCAACAGCGGCGCCATCTGCCCAGGGGAAACGGTACAACTGTTTTCGTCTCCAGTTCCCAATGGGGTTTACGAATGGCGCAAAGCCGGAGAATCGCAAATACTTTCTTTCGAGCAAAACCCCGTCCTCGCACTTTCAAATACGACGATTTTTGAGCTGACCGCAAAAACGGCCGGCTGCGAAACTGAATCGGTGGCCACAACCGCCGTTCTCGTTTTTACAGCCCCCGAAGTCGCCAGCATCGCCGGAAACGCCACCTATTGTTCCGGTTCCACTGCCATTCTGAACGCCTCCAACGGCGCACCACTCAACGCCCCGCTGACTTACACCTGGGCCGGCCCCAATGGCTTCAGTTTTACCGGCACCGGTAACCCCGGCGGCGCGTACCCCGTGACCATCCAAAATGTCTCGACCAGCGACGAGGGCACCTACACCATCGCGCTGACGAGTGCCGAAGGTTGCGTTTCGGAACCGGCATCCGTGCTGCTCGACGTGGTGCCCACGCCCGGTGCACCGGTACTCGTGGCAGCAGACGACGTGCTTTGCCAGGGTGAAACGCTGGAGCTCAACACCTCCGGCTACGCCAGCAACAACGTCAATTACGAATGGTATTTCAATGATGGCGCAATGACCTGGCTCATCGGTGAGTCCACTGCTCCCACTTTCTTTTTGCCTTCGGCAATGCCATCCAACACGGGGATTTACTCCGTGATAGCAGAGGTGGAAAGTTGTTTTTCATCATCGTCTAACCTCGAAGCGGTGACGGTGCTCGGCACGGCCACCAACATTTCAGCGGAAAACACCACCACGGACAGCCTGCCTGCCTGCGCAGGGGACGAGGTGGAGATTTCTGTGCCTTACATCCCGGGTGCCACCTACGACTGGTATGGCCCAGGTGGGTTCAGTTCCAATGTTGCCAACCCCGTGCTGACGGATGTCCTGGCGGGGCAATCAGGAAGTTATTTCGTGGTGGTGGGGCTGCCGGGTTGTGCTTCTGTAACCACTTCCTCCACCATGGTTTACATCGATGAAATGCCGGAAACGCCCGTGTTGGATGCACCCTCCAGCGTATGCGAAGGCTCGGACATTACCCTGTCGGTAGCCAATGTCTTACCAAACGCGGTCTATGATATTTATTACGGCCAAAGCCTGTTCAGTTCGGGCGTGCCGTTTGTTAATTTCAACGACGTGATGCCCTCGCAATCGGGCGTTTACACGGCCATCGCACATATGGGCGGTTGTACCTCCGCACCTTCGAACCCCGTTTTGCTGACTGTGGATTTCATTCCTTCCGAAACGGCCTTCGCCGGTGACGACCAGTACCTCTGCCCCGATGAAGTGGTGGTGAATTTGGCGGCGGCGCTTCCTTCTTCCGGTACGGGAGTCTGGGCTTCGCCCAATGGTGTCATCATATCTGACCCCGGTCAGGCCAATACCACAGCTTTCGATTTGGCCAACGGCCAAAACACCTTCATCTGGACACTCTCCAACGGCGCTTGCACGGATTACAGTGCAGACACGCTGCATGTCTTTTGGCATACTCCGGTGAACGCCGCAGCCGATGTGCTCACGGTGCCCGAAGACGGCCAGTTGTACGACGTGGACCTCTTGGCTAACGATGCCGCCGGGAATGCCGGCAACTGGGAGTTTTTCATTTTTAAAAATCCCCAAAAAGGAGAATGGCAGGACCCCGGCGATGGCACCATTAGCTATCAGGCTTTTCCCAATGCCTTTGGAATGGATGAATTGATTTACAGTCTCTGCTCCCTGGAGTGCCCGGACCAGTGCGACACGGCCCTCGTCACCTTCCTTTTCGAGGAGCCCCACAATGCGGCGGATTGTTTTGTGCCCAACCTCGTGACACCCAATGGCGATGGCGAAAACGATACATTCCTCGTGCCTTGTGTGGCGGCCTACCCCGGTAGCAAGCTGGCCGTTTTCAATCGCTGGGGCAACATGCTTTTTGAAACCAATGATTATAAAAACGACTGGGATGGCAGCTACGATGGCCAGCCATTGCCGGACGGTACCTATTTTTATCTGCTCACACTCAACGACACGGACCGCACCACTCTGAACGGTTACATCGTGGTGATGAGATAGGTTGAGGAGGTTGAGAGAGTTGAGATAGGTTTAGAGAGAATGTTGAGGGAGTTTAGAGAGTTGAGAGAGTTGAGGGAGTTGAGGGAAAAGGGCCGGTTTCTACCTCTCAACCCACTCAACCCACTCAACCCACTCAACCATCTCAACCCACTCAACCATCTCAACCATTTCAACCTCCTCAACCTCTCAAAGAC
>CAZPHZ010000316.1:0-3869 GCA_964586035.1 uncultured Saprospiraceae bacterium | reverse complement strand
AAAGAGGCTGGGGCAAAAGCTGCCAAAGGAAGGCCCTTTGCGTTGTTTATGTCCGCCACTTCAACTCATCACCCAGATGGTATTTACGATGGAAGAATGGAAGGAAAGATAGACGAGCAAAAGTCAAATCTTGAATTCATGGCTGCTGCCACCGACTACCTGGTGGGCGATTTCGTCCACTTTTTGGACAGCACCGGCATCTTGAAAAATACAACCGTTTTCATTTTCCCTGATCACCTTCTCATGGGGCAGACAGCGAGAGTGCTTAAAGAATTTAAAAACCCCCGTGAACTATACGTCATCACCAATGCTGAACAGAATAAACTGAGATTGTCGCCCGATGAAACTATTTACCAATTGGACCTGCCGCATCTTATTCTGGATGGCGCGGAAGTGAATAATAACGCCCGTTTTTTGACGGATTTCATAAAAGGAAAGGACAAGTTGAAGTTCATAAATGAAAACAGAAATAACATACTGGCATTGAATGAAGCTTCTGTAAAAGTCAATACCTACGCGAGTGGTTTTATTGTCGAAGACAAAGGAGATGGCTCCGTGTTGATTAAGACCAGAAAAATAAAACGAAAGATAACAGGCGCGGACTTGAGCAAAGGTAAGGCTCTCGTCATCAGTTTCGATGAGCGGATGCGCATTACCGGCAGCAAGCCTTTTAAACTTTCGGGGGTAGTCCCGGTGAAAGCGAAAAACCAGCGGTTAAACCTGATACTGGGCCGCAAAGAAGGTGTGCTTTATGGATGCCTGAATAAAGGCCAAAGAACCGGCATGGTCAAACAAGGAACAAATAAATTGAGTTTTTCAAAAAATGACTTGAAAACTTTTGACAGTTGGAGCATGGAACTCAAACTTCCAAAGAAACCAACCGGCGTGAATTATTCCCCTGCTTTCGACCTTATATATGTGACGAGTTCTCCTCATCGAAGCAGTGAAAACCAGGCTCGCAGCGAAATAAGAATCAACGATAAGCATTTTAAAATGTCCAGAGGTGTCAATGTGCTGTCGAAGACAAGCGGTGATTATTCCGTGGTGACCTACGATACTTTTGCGGATTCTACCGCCTGTGTGAGACTCCTGGCTCACTTAAAAAAACTCGCAGGTTTAAAAGGCTTCTTTGTTCTGGCTGCAGATGACTCTGCACAGGGCGAGCTCCAAAAATTCAATCAGGAGATTTTAGAATTGGGCTATGACGAGCTCGCTGCGGTACATCAGAGGGAGGCCTACGTTGCGTATCCGGTGAGAGGCCGTATTAGCGAGTACAGGTCGAACAGTCCTTTGTCGTTTGTTTTTCCCATGGAGGAACCAAGAAGTTCGAGGTCGAAAACGGAGTATTTGGCAGATGCCAACGATGTGAAGAGGTTCATCGCCCATGCCGGCGGGCAAATCGAACATAACAACTACACCAACTCTTTGGAGGCCCTGAACCTGAGCTACGAACATGGGTTTCGTTTGCTTGAATTGGATATTTCTCAAACCTCTGACAGCGTATATGTTGCCACCCACGACTGGAACCATTGGGCCACTTTGACGGGCTACCACGGCAAATTACCGGTGAGCGCCGAAGAGTTTCTAAAACATAAATTATTGGGGAAATACACCCCCATGACCATGGATGAAATCAATGCTTGGTTTAAGACCCATCCCGATGCCATCTTAGTGACCGACAAGGTAAATGAGCCGAAAGCGTTTGCCGGCCAGTTCATTGACAAGCGCCGCTTGATGATGGAGCTGTTTTCCATCGAAGCGCTAAAAGAAGGGCTTGCATCGGGAATAGCTTCGGCTATGGCTTCGCAAAATGTGATTGATAAATTAGAAGGGGATAAGACGGAGTTTTTGAAAAAAATGGGAGTGAAAGACATCACTGTTTCGAGGAACTATGTAGAGAAAAATATCAGGTTGTTCAGAACCTTCAAAGAAGCTGGCATTCACACCTATGTATTTCATGTGAACAGGGAATTGGGCAGAGATGAGAATTATGTAGCCGCTTATGAATTCGATGATGTCTTTGGCATGTATGCCGATAAGTGGAGGTTTTAGTTTGTTGTTCGAACGCTCGCTAATTTAGCTCCAACAAGGAGGGCTCACTGCCGGAGACACATGGTTGTGCAAGCTGCTGCACCGCAGGTAAAGTAAAATGAATGGTGGACCCTTCCCCTAATACGGAGGTAGCCCAAATCTTACCACTGTGTCGCTGCACGATGCGGCGGCAAATAGCTAGCCCCACACCGTTTCCGGGAATTTTCTCTTGTGCGTGCAACCGCCTGAATACGGCAAATATTTTTTCCAAATACTCTTCCTCCATACCCATGCCGTTGTCGGAAACTGACAGATGCCATTCGGCACCTTTTTCTTCCACTCTGATACTGATTTCGGGAGTCACCCCGGGCTTGCTGTACTTGATGGCATTGCTGACCAGATTTTGAAAAAGAGCTCCCATTTGGTAAGGGTCTGCCACCACATTGGGGAGCTCTCCAATTTCTAATGAAGCGTTGTTTTCGGTGATTTGAATTCTCAAAGCCTTGCAAATGTCATAAATGGTATCTTTCAAATCAATCTGGTCGAAATGGAGTGCACCATTGCCAATCCTGGAATAGTCGAGCAAAGCGGTTATTTGGCGTTCCATTCGTTTGGCTCCTCCAACGATGTAGGTCAGGAATTCATTGACATCCTCGTTCCCTGTCATCCCGGAAAGCCTTCGGCCGAGTAGCTGGGCATAGGATACTACTGTGCGAAGTGGTTCCCTCAAATCATGTGACGCCGCGTAGGCAAACTCCTGCAAATTCTGGTTGCTGTCTTCGAGCTGGCGTGCGTATTTCTTTAATTTTCTTTCGTTTTCCTTTTTCTCTGTGACGTCTTTGATGATACCAATTTTATACTTTGGCTGACCATCCTCGGAAATAATATGGACTGCGAGATATGCATATACTGTCGTTCCATTTTTATGAACATATCGTTTCTCAACTTCATAAAAATTGCGTTTTTCAGCCAGTGCTGCATTGTAAACAACGGGCGTTACTTGCAAGTCTGAAGGGTGGGTAAAATCGGCTGGGGATAAACTAAGTAGTTCTTTCTCCGAATAGCCAAGAATTTTGCTCAGAGCTCTGTTTGATTTCAAGAAATACCCCGTTTCACAATCTACCAGCCCCATGCCATCGGGTGCGCTTTCAAATATCATCCGGAACCGCTCTTCGCTTTTTTTCAGTTTCATTTCCTGAATGTACCTATCTGTTACATTGTCCACAGTGACCACAACACCTGCGATTTTTCCGGACTCATCGTAATAAGGCATTTTGTCGATGTTGAGCCATTGGGTGGTCTTGTTGCGTTTTTTTATTTCGCTCAGCAGCCCGAACATGGGCTTTCCAGATCGGATAACCTCTAAGTCTTCTTCGTGCATTTTTTTTGCTACGCTGATGGGGAACAGGTCGTAAATTGAAACCCCGGCTAAATCTTCTGGAGGTCTTCCGAGATGCTTGGCAAGTGCTTCGTTTACTTTTAGCAGAACATTTTTTTCATTTTTATAGCCGACCATCACGTGCATGGAGTTGAGGATGGAATCCAGTTCTTTGGTTTTCAGGTGAAGTTGAAGTTCGCTTTGTTCCAGTTTTCCCGTTGAGATGACAGCCGCGCTGACTGCGTAATAATAAACTCCGCTGATGATAGGGGTGAATATGGCATAAGTTATGGCGGGAAATGGAACATTTTCAGGCGGTAATGCAAGTAGCACCAATGAAGAAGCCATTGCACTGAAAGCAAGATACAATATTGCCGGTTTGTTTTTTGAAAAAGAGATGCCAGAAATGCTGCCGTTAATCCAAATCAAGCGAACAAGGGCATCGTCGTATCCTTTGAAG
>CAZPHZ010000315.1:0-3913 GCA_964586035.1 uncultured Saprospiraceae bacterium | reverse complement strand
AATGAGGAATGAACAACGACCGAAGGAAGTCCCGCACCGAAGGTCGGGATGAACAATAACCGAAGGAAGTCCCGCACCGCAGGTCGGGATGAACAATGTTGACAGTCCCCAATTTACCCAATTCACTAATTCACCAATTTAAATCATGCAAGACAAAGTATTTTTCTTCGACACCACGCTGCGCGACGGCGAGCAAGTGCCCGGTTGCCAGTTGAACACCCATGAAAAAGTAGAAGTAGCCCGGCAGTTGGAAGCGCTGGGTGTTGACATCATCGAGGCGGGCTTTCCGGTTTCCAGCCCCGGCGATTTCGAGTCGGTGGTGGCCATATCGAAAGCCGTGCGGGTTCCCACCATTTGCGCCCTCACCCGGGCGGTGGAAAAAGACATCGAAGTGGCTGCCGAGGCCCCGCGTTTTGCGAAGCACAAAAGAATTCACACGGGCATCGGCGCTTCGGATTACCACATACGGTACAAATTCAACAGCACCCGCGATGAAGTTCTGGAGCGTGGCGTAGCGGCGGTGAAATTCGCCAAAAAGTTTGTCGAAGACGTGGAGTTTTATTGCGAAGACGCCGGCCGTGCTGACAATGAGTTCCTCGCCCGTATGGTGGAGGCGGTCATTGCCGCCGGTGCCACGGTGGTGAACATCCCCGACACCACGGGGTATTGCCTGCCGGAAGAGTTCGGGCGCAAAATCCGCTATTTGATGGATCATGTGAAAGACGTGGACAAGGCTATCCTGTCTTGCCATTGCCACAACGACCTCGGCATGGCTACCGCCAATACGATGGCCGGGGTGCTCAACGGCGCCCGCCAGGTGGAGGTGACCATTAACGGCATCGGCGAACGGGCTGGCAATACCTCGCTCGAAGAGGTTGCCATGATTTTGAAAACACATAAAAACCTGGACCTGCATTGCGGCATCCAGACGAAAAAGATTTACCCGCTCAGCCTGCTCATTTCCAAAATGATGCGCATGGCCGTGCAGCCCAACAAGGCCATCGTGGGCCGCAATGCCTTTGCTCACTCTTCGGGCATCCACCAGGACGGCGTGCTGAAAAACCGGGAGAATTACGAAATCATCAATCCCGAAGCAGTGGGTGTGCCTGCCTCGTCCATCGTACTGACGGCACGCAGCGGCAAAGCTGCTCTGCGCCACCACCTGGAGCGCCTCGGCTACCACCTCGACAAGGATACCCTGCAGGAGGCCTATGGAAAATTCCTGGAAGTAGCCGATTCCAAAAAGGAAATTCAGGACGAAGACCTCGTGCGCATTATGGATGGCGAGGTACAGCAGGCAGCCATCGAATTGCATCGCCTTCAGGTGACCTGCGGCAAGTCGCTCTCGCCCACTGCCAATGTAGAGCTCCTGATCGACGGCGAACGCCACCGGGCCAGCGAAATCGGCAATGGCCCGGTCAACGCGGCTTTCCGCGCCGTGGACAACATCCTTGGCGAACAAATAGACCTCGAGGAATACCTCGTTCAGTCGAATATCAACCGCAGCTACGACACTGCCAAGGTGCACGTGCGCATCTGCCATCACAACCGCTCTTTTATCGGCTTCGGCGTGGACGAGGACATCGTCACGGCTTCTGTGGAGGCCTACCTCAACGCCATCAACAAAATCGGCATTTTAAAAGTAGCGGAGTCCCGTGAGCGGGTGGCTGTCCAAAACTGATTTGAATAGAATAGCTGCTTTAGAATGATAGAATCCATCGTCGCATCGCGTGGCGATGGATTTTTTTTTTAAACAAAGAAAAAGATTGCGTTGCACTGAACAGCGATATAAACGTCTTTGTCTCCACAGCGAATAAGGCGGTATTTCCCGATGCTACTGTTGTTTGCGGCCCCCCTGAGTTTCACGGCAAAAAAAAGCGTTCCATCACCAACCCTCTGCTCATTCTGGAAGTCCTCTCCAAAAGCACCGAAAAATACGACCGCACGATAGAGTTCGACAATTACCGCTCGTTGCCCTCCCTGCGGGAATACGTCCTGGTGTCTCAGGATGAACCCTTCGTGGAGGCTTTTTACCTGCAAGACCCGGAAAACGACCTTTGGAAAATAACCCGTACCCACGGGCTGGATGCCTCGATTCTGCTGCACTCCATCGATTGCACCCTGGCACTGAAAGACGTGTATCACCGGGTGAAGTTTGAGCAGGCGTAATTTTCTGTTGTAAATTCTAATCCTGCCCTTTTCGAATGCGCAATTGCGTTGGTTCAACAATCCACAGGCATCCCAAAGGGTCATGTTTTTCCAAAAAAGAAATGAGTTGGACAATCATGGCATCCATCACTTCTAAAGTGATGGGACGATTGGGCCGGATGATGATGATGCCGGGGGTTCCTTTGGGTTGGAACCGGAGTATATTTGAAAAATCAAGGTCTAATGTGACGAGACATCGGTTTTCTTTCTGACAGTGCTTGAAGATTTGTTCGTCGGGTTCACCTGAAAGAGATTCAGCCAAAACAGTTTCAGCATCGTACCCGGCAGATTGGAATATCTTCGCCATCAAAGGGCTGAAATTTTCATCTAATTTGAATCGTAGCATCAGGCTACCAATTTGATTTCCACGAAATTTTCATGTGACATGGCTGCGCCATAAGCCAGACAAGCGAGAATATCCTCTCTTTTTAACTGGGGATAATTTTCCAAAATATCATCAATCGTTTGGCCAGCGGACAGGAAATCCAAAACCAGAGAAACCCATATACGGGTACCCTTGACGCAGGGCTTGCCAAAGCAAATGTTCGGGTTGACGGAAATGCGTTTTAGCAGAGGATTCATGTGGTAAATTTTTACAAATATAGGCCAAATGTACTTTGGAAGGAAGGCTGTTTGTGACATGCAATTTCCCAGTTTCAGCTTGCCTCTTCCACCACCTCCAAAAATTCGTCCTCCGTCAATATCTGCACGTTGCCGAGGGCCTGGGCTTTTTTGAGCTTGCTGCCGGCCTTTTCGCCCACCACGAGGATGTCGAGGTTGCCACTCACGGCACTGATGTTTTTGGCGCCGGCTGCTTCGGCTTTGGCTTGGGCCTCTTTCCTGCCCATACGGGCGAGGGTGCCGGTGAAAAGGATGGTTTTACCGAATAGCGGAGCAGTGGTGTCAATGGCTTTTGGCAAATCCTCCGCCGTTTGTGTCATGTTCACGCCGAGGGTCTGCATCTCGTTCAGCAAGGCCACGTTTTTTTCATTCTGGAAATAGCGGATGACGCTGTGGGCCAGCACCGGCCCGATGTCGTGGATGCGGGTAAAACGCTCTTCTTCCCAGTCTTTCAACTCCATCACATGGCCGATTTCGGCGGCCAGAATTTTGGAGGCTTTGATGCCGAGATGGTGGATGCTCAGGCTGTGCAACAGGCGATGGATGGGATTTTTTTTAGCTTTTTCGATGGCGTCGTGCAGGTTGGAGGCAGACTTTTCGCCGAAGCCTTCCAGGGCGGCAATTTTTTCATAATCGAGCCGGTAGATATCCGCAATGGTGTGGAGCCAGCCGAGGCGGTAGAAGCGCTCGACGATGCTCTCTCCGAAGCCCTCGATGTCCAAGGCGTGTTTTGACACGTGGTGAATCATGCGCTGCAATAACTGTGCTTCGCAGCCGGGGTTTTCGCAGCGCCAGGCAGCTTCGTCTTCGGCTCGCACAAGCGGGGCATGGCATACGGGACAGCTTTTCGGAAATTCGATGACCTGCTCGCTGCCGTTGCGCAGCTCCTCCATGGGTTTCACGATGTAGGGGATGACGTCGCCGGCGCGCTCCACGAGCACCGTGTCGCCGAGGCGGATGTCTTTGTTGCGGATGAAATCTTCGTTGTGCAGCGATACGCTCGACACGGTGACACCGGCCAACTGCACCGGCTCCACTTTGGCCACCGGCGTAATACTCACTGCTTTACTCTCTCGATCTACAG
>CAZPHZ010000314.1:0-3916 GCA_964586035.1 uncultured Saprospiraceae bacterium | reverse complement strand
AAAAAAGTGACGAGATGAATTTCATCGTGTACGATTTAGAAGCGACCTGTTGGGAGGGGAATCCCCCAAATTTGGTGCAAGAGATCATTGAAATAGGTGCCGTAAAGATTAACCGGTACGGGGAAGAAACCGGCACTTTTAGCCGGTTTGTGAAACCCATCTTGAATCCTTCATTGTCTCTCTTCTGCCGGCAGTTAACCACCATCGGCCAGTCCGCCATCGACAAGGCCATGGCTTTTGGGGAGGTGGTGGAAGATTTTAAGGATTGGGCCGGTGTTTACGATGATGTAGAATGCCTGTTTTGTTCATGGGGAAGTTTCGACAGAAAAATGCTCATTCAGGATGCACAGCTCCACAAGCTGGACTTCGACTGGATTGAAGACAGTCACCTCAATGTACGCCGTCAGTACCATGATATTAAGAAATGGCGGCAATACAAAGGCCTCAAAAAAGTCGTTATTTTCGAAGGCTTCGAGTTCACCGGCACTTACCATCGTGGTATTTCAGATGCCAAAAACCTGGCGAGAGTTTTTGCGAAATATATTGATGAATGGCGATACTGAGTTGATGTATAAACTTAGCTTTGTGGAGAAAATCGGGTTTTGGGCTCACCATTGCCGATAATTCTCACACCGGCCGCTGGCCAATTAACCAAAATGCGGGCAGGAGTTATAGCTTGCATTTTAAAATTTTTACAATGAAAAAATTAATTCAATTCTCTTTACTGTTGCTTTGTTTATCAGTGGTGACTTCATGTTTTGCCCAAAAGAAAATAAAAGAAGGTGCCGTGAAATTCGAATTAGCCGATGTGGATAGTGACTCGCCTGAGATGGCTATGATGAATGGAACCAAAATGGATGTCTATTTCAACAAGGAAATTCAGCGTATGGACATGAACATGATGGGCGGCATGATGCGCATCCAGGTTTTCGTACCTGCGGGAAACCCGGTCGATGGAACCATCCTGATGGAAATGATGGGACAGAAGTACCAAATTACCAATCTTACAGAGGAGGACCTCATCAGCTCCAACAACATGCTCAACACAGACGGAATCGAGAGCGTCGTTTACGATGAAAAAGACACCAAAACGATAGCGGGCTACCCCTGTTACAGGGCCGATGTGAAGATGAGTACGGGGATCAACGCCACCTATTATATTTCTGAGAAAATACAGCCGCCGAGCCCGGTAAAGAAGAGTACCAAGGCACAGCTGAAAGGCTTCCCGCTCGAAATGAATATCGACACAGGTATGGGCGTAAACATGAAATTCGAAGCCAAAGAAATAGTGAAAGGTGTGAGTAAAGAAGACGTCACTCCCAATACCGAGGGTTATACCAAAAAGACAATGGAAGAATTCCAAAAAGAAATGGGCGGCCTCAACATGGGGGGAGGAAACTAATGCATGTTCCATCTTCAATAAAGAAGCCCCGGCGGAATATTCCGCCGGGGCTTTTCCATTTTGCAATATGTCAGACCATTGTGACATGATTGTTAGCTGTATTTTGCTGATATTAGCTGTTGATTATCTCGAAATTTGGAAATAGCGAATTTATGAAGCCATGAAACTAAAGATTCCCTTCGTTTTTCTCGCCGTACTGATGTTCCCTATTTGGGCACATGCTATCTACCCCCCATTTTGGGAGGATCATTTTACATACGGGCTGGCGCCGGATTGGCAAACCTTTGATGCCTCGGGGCAAAATGTGACATGGGAATATTGCAGCGATTACAGGAATTGTGCACCGGCGGTATACACCTTTATAACTTGCAATGTCAATCGCTTCGAATCGCCTACCGTCGATGATGGATATGTATTTATTAATTCCTTTGCCGCCGGAAACCTGCCCATGTCGCATGTGAGCTATCTGCAATCCCCGGCCATCAATTGCTCAGGGAAGAACAGCGTTATTCTGAAGTTTTTCACCTATATCTCCGCACTTAATCTCGATCCAAAAGGTCACGCGATTTTACAGGTAAAGGCTGGTACTGGCGATTGGCAAAATTATCCGGTTTTTCCCGATATCGATGAGAACGTTGTTGAACGAAAAGAGTCCTGGAATCCACTTCCCGTTTTTCTCGATATTTCAAGCCAGGCGGCCCAGCAACCCGAAGTCTATTTACGATGGAGATGGACGGGCAACGCCGAGCTCGTTTGGGCAATAGACGACGTTGAACTTTTTGATTCCAACCCACTCGAAGAAAATGTTATTTGGGGAAATGAGAGCGGAGAGGGAGATTTTAACGGAAGCCTGAATGGTTGGACAGTCAGCGTCTTGCAAGATACCTGCCATTGGATTTGGGATTCCTTGGGCTTGGTATATTTCCCCGATTCTAATCCGAAGGCCGATTTCTGGAGCTGTTCCCCAAGCCGCGAAAACGGTGTGGCCATGATGAATCCGACATTCTGCGTGGAAGGAGGAGGGCCTTCTCCTGCCTCCCGGAGCAGTCTGTTTTCACCAAATATCGATTTATCGGACCTGCCCGCAGGCACTCCCTTGTCCGTGAGATTTTACGAGTCGGTTATGGTAGGAAATGTGGAATCCGACCAACTGCCAGTCACATCTGTTTTGGTCAGCATCGATGGCGGCATCAGCTTTTTAGACACCATTGATGCCAATCCGGCGTTGCCTTTTTCTAAAGCATTTTGCGGTGAAACAACCATTGGACTTCCCATTGAAACGGCTGGTCACGACAATGTGAAAATCGTTTTCACTTTTTCGGGTACCACCTTTTTTTGGACGATAGACGATGTTCGGGTGGTGGAACGGTGGAGCAACGACCTGCGATTAAATCCAAATTTTTCGGCTGTAAATCCAAACGCAGTCACACCGGTGAGCCAACTTCGGGAGCTGGGATTTTTGACAGAGGTGCAAAATTTTGGTGTATCGGTTCAGGATTTTACCAATCTCTTTGTCACCGTTGAAGACGAGATGCAACAAATGGTCTTCGAGGATACGCTGTTTTTGGGAAGCATGGAGCCGGGGCAGATAATGAATGATACTATTTTTCAGAAAAGATTCTTGCCGCCGCTTATGCCCGGGAAATACACCTGCCGCTACCGCGTGGCCGCTGACCTTCCCGATGACGCACCGGGAGACAACAGTTTGGAATGGGCGTTTGAAGTATCGGAGAATACCTTCGCCAAAGACAACGGGATTTGCAGTATAGATGGTTTTTTTGCTCCTTCCGAGAGCATCGAATACGAAATAGGCAATTGCTTTTTTATTCAAAATGGCTCAGACTATTGCGCATCTTCCATGGGTTTTGCCTTTCGAAATGCACCCCTAATGATTGGAGCAGATCTACAGGTAAATCTTTACAAGTGGAAAACAGCGGCGACCAACGGCGATGAGAACGTTGATACCATCGCTAATGAAAATGAATTCGAGAACATTGCATTTGCTTCCTATCCCGTCACCGGTGTGGAAAATGGAAAATTGGTGGTGGTGCCATTTGACATTGACTCTTCCTGTGTATTATTGGAAGACAGTACTTATTATTTTGTGACCGTGAATTATGAAGACCCTGCAATTTTCATGGGACAAGAGGTCCCCTTTTTCATCGGAGCAAGCGAGCATTTGGATTACACGGCTATGTTTTGGCTTTCCTACCAAATGGGATTGCCTCAATACGCGTCCATGCTGCGTCTCGGCGATGACAAGGATTTTAGAGCCAATGGCTGGGGGCTCAGGCGCATTCCCGTCATCCGGCTGTATCTCGACGAGGTTACACCTGGTACCGAAGTGTTGGATAAATCTAGTCCTTTGAGGATATTTCCAAACCCAGCCAAACAAACCGTTTTCATTGAATGGGATGAATCTTATCATTCCACCGGCATTCAAGTGGAAATTGTAGATATTTGCGGCCGTATGGTGGCTTCCCGTCATTTACTCAACCAATATGTCAGCCAGCT
>CAZPHZ010000313.1:0-3938 GCA_964586035.1 uncultured Saprospiraceae bacterium | reverse complement strand
GAAGGCGATTTGGCATCCATTCTCCGGGCCAACGACCTCGACCTGGGCAGCATGCTCGTGCAAGATGGCCACTACCAGTACAACTTCCGCTTCCGGTCGGGCCTGAAAACTGTGGAAGACGTGCGGCAAATTTACTTCCGCCACGGCGGCCAGGTGCTCCAACTGAATGCGGTGGCTGGTGTGTCGCTGCGGCCCCAACGACGGCGGGGTCTTTACCTCCACGACGGGCATGAGGCGGTGGTGTTCAGCGTGCGCAAACAGGCGCAGGCGCAGTTGTTTGCGCTGAAGTCCTCGTTCGGCAAACTGCTGGAAGAACTGCGGCAGGACTTTCCCCGGCTCGAATTCGCCGTGACCAACGACCAGTCCCGCCTGCTCGAAGTTTCGGTACAAAACCTCGGCACCAGCCTGAGTTGGGGAGCTTTTTTCGCCTTTGGCGTGCTGTTCCTGTTTTTCTCCCGGAAAGAATCCTCCGGCAGGGATTGGCGGTCGCCGCTGCTCATCGGGGTGGTGATACCGGTGTCGCTCATCGTGACGTTGTTCGGGTTTTATTTGACCGGCATGAGCGTGAACGTCATCTCACTTTCCGGGCTTATCCTCGGCGTGGGGCTGATGATAGACAATGGCATCATCGTCATGGAAAACATCCGGCAGTACCGGCGCATGGGTTTTGAAAAAACAGAAGCGTGCGTGGCAGGCACCAACGAAGTCATCCGGCCGCTCATCAGCTCGGCGCTCACCACCTGCTCCGTGTTCGTGCCGCTGGTGTTTTTGAGCGGCATCGGCGGGGCTTTGTTCAAAGACCAGGCGCTGTCGGTAACGCTGGCGCTGGGAGCCTCTCTGCTCGTGGCGTGGCTGTTGCTGCCAACTATTTTAAATCTGGGTAAAAAAAATGCCGCCCCTGCCGCCGCCACAGAGGTAGTTGCAGAAAACAACCTGTACCGTCGCAGTTCGGCCTGGGCACTTTCCCACCGGTGGGTATTTCTGTTTTGCTTCGCAATAATAACCGGAGGCTTGCTGTCGGCGGCTGTTTTTTTAAAAAAGGAAACTTTCCCCCAACTCACCCGTCAGGGAGTAGCCATAGCGGTGGACTGGAATGAGCCGGTCAGCATTGAAGAAAACAAAGACCGACTGCTGCGGCTGTTGAGTGAGGCGGGCGATACCGTCGTATCTTCGGATATTTTTGCCGGGGAACAGCAATTTCTGCTTTCCGGCGAGGAGCAGGGGCTAAACGAGGCAGTGGCCATCCTTTACGGCAACCCGCACGGAATATCGGAATATGCCGGGCCGTGGTTCAGCAAAAATTATCCCGCTGCCTCCATCGCCATTGCCCCGTTGAAAACACTGTTCGATGAAATCTTCGGCAGCAGCAAAGCGCCGCTGACCCTTCATTTGCAAAAAATAAACGCATCGGAGGCTCCTGCTCCCGATGCTGCCGGGCCGCTCATCGGGTGGTTGCGGCAGTTGGGCTTGCGGGTTAGCGAGCCGCCGCAGTACGAACATTACGAAATCGGAATTCTGCGGGAAAAAGCCTTGCGCTATGACGTGCCCTACCAGGCCATTTACGACAAACTGCATGCGGTGTTCAACCAGCACCACATCGGCACCCTTCGCGGCAGCGACCGCCACATTCCCATCGTGTCGGCAACGGAGAAGGCCGGGCTGGAACAACTCCTCGATCGGGCCGCTGTGCCGAATGGGCATGGCGGGTACCTCCCGCTGCGAACTTTCATCCACATGGAGCGCCGCCGCAACCCGAAGGTATTGACAGCGGGCAAAACCGGGGAATCGCTCGACCTGGATGTTCCCGTTTACCGAGAAAACCTGCTCCCGCAAATCCGTCAAATGGTGGCCCGCAGCGGAACGATGACGGTGCATTTTTCCGGGCAGGCTTTTGGCGACCGGCAAAACCTGCGCGAATTATTCGTCATTTTCGGCATCTCCCTGCTCCTATTGTACCTCATTTTAGCGGTACAGTTCGAGTCTGTGGTTCAGCCCCTCATCGTTCTGCTCACAGTGCCTGCGGGTATGGCCGGGGCTTTATTTACGTTGTGGTGTGCCGGTCAGTCGCTGAACATCGTTGCCGCCATCGGCCTCATCGTTACCGGCGGCATCGTGGTGAATGACGCCATCCTGAAAGTGGACTTGATGAACCGCCTGTCGGCCACCATGCCTCTGCCGGAGGCCATCCACCTGGCGGGTGCGAGGCGGCTGAGGCCCATCGTGATGACTTCAGCGACAACTATTCTGGCCCTTTTGCCCGTCCTGTTTTTTGGTGGCATGGGGGCCGAGTTGCAGCGCCCGCTGGCCTGGGCGGTGTGCGGGGGGCTGTTCGCCGGCACAATAGCCAGCCTCTATTTTGTGCCGGTGTTGTATTCCCTGCTCCGCCGGCGCCGGCCTCCGGCCAATGAAAACTTCTAAAAAAATCACGGATATGAAATCTGTAATCCAAAATAACCCCTATCTTTGCGGGCCTTTTAAAAAAGTTCTTTAAAATGGAAGCTTTAGACCAATTTTCAATCCCGGTAGCGGGATTGCGCGACGGTCTCCATGAATTCGATTTCAGCATCCGTGACGATTTCTTTCAGCATTTTGAAAATTCGCCGGTAAAGCTCGGGCAAATCGATGTGCATTTGCGTTTCGAAAAACAGCCCGCCATGTTCGAACTGGACTTCGCCATCGAAGGTTTCGTTGTGACTGCCTGCGACCGGTGTCTCGAGGATTTCAACTATCCCATCACAGACCGCCAGCAGTTGTTGGTGAAATTCGACGAGAAGGAGTGGGAAGATGCCGATGTGGTGTACATTAGCCCCGGCACTCAAAAACTCAATGTGGCCAAATATATTTATGAATTCATCAACCTGGCGGTGCCGATGGTAAAAACCCACGACAAGGCCGGAGACCGTTGCGACCCGGAGATGCTTAAGTTTTTGGACAGGAAAGAAGCCGGTGGCGAAAAGTCCGCTTCCAACCCTGCCTGGGACGCATTGCGGGATTTTAATTTAGAAAATTAATTTAATGGTTGAATGGCTTGTTTCAATGCATAGCAATTTACCATTCAGCCAATTAACCATTCAGCCATAAAGAGATATGCCAAATCCTAGAAATAGACATTCGAAGCGCAGAACGCGTGCCCGTCGTACACATTATACGACGCCCGTGCCGCAAATTGCTACTTGCAAAGAGACTGGCGAAGCTCACCTTTATCATCGTGCCTATTATGACGACGAAGGCAACATGCGGTACAAAGGAAAGATTCTCGTAAAGACCACCGAAGAGTAACAGTTAGCGGTGTTCGGTTGGCCGTCATTCATGCCAATGCAGGCTGCTGACTGCAAAAGCTCCCATTCAAGTACATTCGAATGAGGAGCTTTTTGTGTTTCTGGCTGTGCCCCTTTCACGCTCTTTTAAAATCAAATTATTTTTATGAAAAAAGTGATTTCCACCCATTTGGCACCAGGTGCCATCGGTCCCTATAACCAGGCCGTTATTTCCAACAATACACTGTATGCCTCGGGGCAAATTTGTATAGACCCCACTTCCGGCGAGCTGGTAAACAGCAGCATAGAAGAGGAAACCCGGCAGGTTTTGAACAACGTCGGTGGCATCCTCGAAGCGGCGGGCTGTTCTTTCGAAGATGTGCTCAAAGTATCCGTTTTCGTGAAAGACATGAGCCAGTACGCCCAAATCAACGCCGTGTATGCCGAATTCTTCAAACCTGAATTCGCCCCGGCCCGCGAGCTGGTCGAAGTGGCCAATTTGCCTAAATTCGTCAATATTGAAATCTCCGTGATTGCAGCGGTGAAATAATGGGTGATTGAATGAATGAAAAAATGAAAAAACAAATTCTCTCCTGCATCCAGCCCACCGGCGACATGCACTTTGGCAACTACTTTGGCGCCGTAAAGAACTGGGTGAACCTGCAGGACAAATACGAATGC
>CAZPHZ010000312.1:0-3944 GCA_964586035.1 uncultured Saprospiraceae bacterium | reverse complement strand
TTTGGCTTTCGATGAGTCGTTTCTTTGATACCCTCAATATCTATTTTCAGGAAAAAAGATTTCAGCTATTGACTGCTGCCCGCCGAAGGCGGTCGTTAATGGCGCGGCCGATACCCCGGTCAGGAAGCCACTCGGCAAGAATCAAATCCGCTCCACAACTATCTGCCTGACGCATGGTGGAGAAAAGATTCTTAGCTGCCTCATCGAGGTCAGCATGGGGTGAGAGTTGAATTCTGTACGGCGATGGAATATTCTCCATATTGCCGCCAAATTCCAAAAGACAGATTTTTTTCCCGGTAAACGCCTTTCTAATTTCAGCTACATCACCCACGTATAAGGGTGTCGCAGTGGCATAATGGCTCTTCAACTGCCCCGGTGCAACAGGGTGGTCTTCCACGCCTGTTTTTACAATGGCCTTTCTGTCAATAATGCGCTCGATTTCTTCTACCGCCACCCCACCCTTCCTGCGCACAATGAGGTCTCCATCTTCGAAATCAATGATGGTACTCTCCACACCCACGCTACAAGGGCCACCGTCGAGGATGTAAGGTATTTTTCCGTGCAAACCCTCGATTACATGCTGTGCAGTAGTCGGACTCACAGAACCGAATGGGTTGGCACTGGGTGCCACCAGCGGGAAATTAAGCGCCTGTAGAAGCTTCCGTGTTAACGGATGAGCAGGTATTCTGATGGCCACTTTAGGGCTGCCGGCAGTGACGAGCCCAGGCACAACGGGAGTTCTTTTTACCAGAAAAGTAAGCGGTCCGGGAGTGAAATGCCAAGCCAGTTTGCCGAACACCCCAGGCACGTTCATGGCATATTTAGACACATCGGCCCAGCTGTGCAAGTGGAGGATTAGCGGGTTGAAATGTGGCCGGTCTTTGGCCTTAAAAATACGCAAAACCGCATCGGCGTCGAGGGCATTGGCTGCCAGACCATACACCGTTTCGGTAGGGATGGCGACTGGCCATCCGTCTGACAGGAGCTGCTTTGCCAACGACACATCCTTACCTATTGCCGTTTGAATTTGCTCTATTTTCATTGTGAAAGAATAACGGTGGGGGTTGATTAAACGGCCTGCTCAACCTCTTTTCCCACTTCAACCAGCCGCTCCCCGATACCGCGCTGTTTTTCTTCGAGCTTCGCAATTTGCAAATCTTCTTTGACGAGCATCTCGTCGAAGTCCTCAAAATTGGCGTCGATTTTCTTTTTGATACCAGCGACATAAACATGCAGTTTTTCCGAAAGTTCCGACAGCAGGAGGCTTCGACCTTTTTCAATTTCCCGGTGGAAAGTCCCCAGAATCTTACGGCGTTTTAGGCTCGAGGTGACACCTGCGAAGAGCACGCCGATGGTGGTGAGAACTCCGCCGGTGATGTCGAAAACCATTCCTTTGGTTACGGTGGCAAGGATGATGCCCACCACAGCCAGCCCACTGCCGGTGGCCAGAGAAGAAGACCCGGGCTGTTTGTCGGGAAAGAGGTCGCCGGCAGTGAAATTTTCCGGGCGTTTGAGAAACCGGGCGAAGGTGTCTTGCAACTCGCGCATTACGTTGGCCCGCCGTTCGGCTATGTCGCTGAAAATATCATGGTTGTTTTTCAGTATGGTTTCGCTGGCGTGGATTTTCAGGTCAATCATCTTCGCCATCTGCTGAATGCTGTCAGCGAGGTCGGGCAGGTTGTCGTTGAGTTTGCTCTGCAACTCAATATGGAGGCCGGCGTCGAGGGAACGTGCAAGCTCCTCAAGCCATTCCTTTGCCGAAGCTTTTTTAGTAAAAATGCCTGCGATAGTTCTTTTTAAAAGAGAAAAAAATGAGGTGCCTTCGCTGAGTTCCTGTTCTTTAGCCAGGGTGATTCGGTCGTATCCGGCGAGTAGGTTTTCCACGAGCATGTCCACCTGACGACCCGATTTTTCGGACTGTTTTTGCAGCACATCTCTTACTTCTTGCCGGAATGCCATATCAGCCTGCCACTGCTTGCGGCGGTCGATTACACCCTTATGAATGCGTTCATTAATTTGCATTAAGGTGTCTGTATTGTTATGCATTTTTAAGATGGGTGCCTTTCCTCCAGTAATATTCTCCAAAATATATGCACGCAGTGGTGCAAAGCCACTTTCACTCGTGCCACCCTCCTGTTCAGTTTTCGCCGATACGGCGAAAACCTTTGGTTCGGTGATTCCTTTTTTCTGTGCCTGCTCCATGACACCCTGCATATTCACAGCGAGATCAGCTTCGTCTATCAGGTCCTTTTGCTGAAGCACGAAAATTACTTTACGCCGCCATTCCTCGTGAATAAAATCGAAAAATTGCCAGGCCGATTGCCGGTAGGGATTCTTGGCTTCGAACACAAAGACGATGAGGTCGCTTGCAGGGACGAACCGCTCTGTGATTTCCTGATGGTGTTCTATTATTGTATTGGTACCGGGTGTGTCAACGATGGCTATTTCTTTCAAAATTTCCACCGGTTGCACCAATTTCTTCAAGTATTTATTGATGACGATAACTTCCTCTTTTTCACCGTACACTACTTGCTGAATAGTGTCGGTCATAGGTTGCGGGGCCACCTTGCAAATTTCCCTGCCGGTAGAAAGCAGGGCATTCACGAAACTGCTCTTGCCGGATTTCACCTCGCCGGCGATGACGAACATGAAAGGCTCCCCAATGCGGTTGCGCAGGTCGCTGACGATGCGGGTGAGTTCCTCATGCCCAATCTCTACAGTAAGGTCGTGCAAATCTTTTACAATTTCCGCTACCTGTACCTTGAGGGTTTGCAGATTTTGATTGATTATTTCTTGCATAAATTTTCGCAGGGGTCCAGCCGTCATCCAATGCAATCGCATGCGGGCGATTGTCAATAAAAGACGGCAGTTTTGCGCGAGCCGAAGACGTTCAACGCAGCTTGAATTTTATTGGCAAATAATATTGAATGCGGACGGGGTCACCATTTGCATTGCGGCCGGGTTTAAACCTCGGAAGCATGCCGACGAGCCGTGCAGCCTCCTTTCCGCACCCACCGCCAATTTTATTAACTGGCTTCACACTGGTGACCCTACCGTCTTTTTCCACGACGAACGCCACCGTAATGGTGCCTTCAATTCTTTTGCGGAGCGCCTCTTTCGGGTACTCTAACTTTTTGGAGATAAACTGCCCTATTTTCTTATCGGTGCAGTTCTCCTCCTTTTTCTTATTGTTATTATCACACTTCGGATACACTGGCTTTCGTGCTGCAGACCGCCAAGGCACCGGCACATCCTCCTGAGATTCATTTGCCGTGGTACCATTGGTTGCAGTCTCATGTTGGTTCGAAGAACCCGCTTCAACACTGTCTGGTGCTGTCACTTGCGGGTCGTTATGCTGGGGATCGGAGGTAGTTTCAAATACTACCGGCTGCTCATCCAGTTTAGCGTTGGCCTCGGCAACGTGAATTCCACCCGGGTATTCTTCCAGGTATTTCCGGAGGCGGTCCGGATCGTCCGATACGAGGGCCGATTCCCATGATAAGTTATCGAGACTGTCGAGTTTTTGACGAGCTTGCGCTGCTTCGTCACTATCGGGAAATTTTTTGATGAAATCCTCAAGCTTATTTTTATTACCGGTATCCGCAATATTTTTCCATGAAACAGAGGCATTTCCCTTGTCCACAGATCTGTCGGATGTCAAATAGGGCCAGATTGCCCAGGCCGCCACGATAAAAACCAATAAAACGGGCAAGGCCGCTGCCACCTTCCGCATTTTACCAGAGGAAGCCCTTCGGGGGGGCTTGGGAGAAGGGGCTTGCGGCTTACGGGTTTTATGTTTGATATCTACCTTAGGGGGCACAGGTTCCGGTGCTTTGCTTGCCCCTGCTGCTTTTCCCTTTATGGTGGCGGCTGCCGCCGCAAAATTCAGAGCGTAGCCCGCTTTTTGCAATTCCTTTCCCTCCTCTTCCTCCGGAACGGGGTCG
>CAZPHZ010000311.1:0-3960 GCA_964586035.1 uncultured Saprospiraceae bacterium | reverse complement strand
CGATATCGATGATATAAAAATAGGTGGCGGCAGGGAGGTCTTCTCCATCGAATGTGCCTTCCCAATTGTTCAGGTACGGTTCGGCATGAAAAACTTCATCCCCCCATTGATTAAATATGCTTACTACGTTGACGGGGAATTTGTCACCATCTGACAAGCAGGGTACGATAAAGGCATCATTGATACCGTCGTGGTTTGGGGTAATGATGGAGGGGACGTCACATCCTGCATTTTGGCCCACCTGCATTGTGATAACCGCCGTGGCACAATCGCAATTTTCCATGCATACCTGATAAGTCAACTCATCGGCGCCAATATACCGTATATCGGCATGATAGGTCACATTGCCGAAGTTGTCGAAAGTTGCCGTCCCGTGCAAGGGCTGTTGTACAATGTCGAAAGTGTAATCACCTGGTATTATGTCGTTTCCTACTGCATTGATTGTTGCGTCACCACCAAATTTCACACTTGCCACATCGTCTATGGCCTGAGGTGCAAAGATGTAATCGATTAGTAACGAATCCACCGAATAGGAGCCACACAGCCCATCGTTGATGGTCCAAACCAAAATGTTCACACCTTGGCTCAGGTTGCATACGGTAGAACCTGGCGAGGTGGGAGTACTAAATTCTATGTTGGGGTCGGGACTGCTCCAAAGGCCATTGCCGCTGAGTGCCGGTACGGCATTCAGCGTGCTACAGCCATCGCCGCAGTCGATGTAATCGTTGCCGGCAAAGGCAGATTCATTGGACACCAATACATGTACTACATCGGAAGAGCTGCCGCATCCGCCGTTTATGGTCCAGGTGAAAACGTATTCATTTCCAGGTACCAAACCCGTGACTGGCGAAGCCGGGTCGAGGGGGTCCAATATGACAACCCCGAGCTGTGATTGAGTTTGCGGCTGGCTCCATACGCCCACGTTGGAGTTCGGTTGCAGGGCATTTAAATTCACTGTATTTGTAAAGCAGGCGCTGATTTGCGTGCCGGCATCCGCCAATTCTATGGCATTGACAAAAGCGGAGGCCTGGTCTGCGGAATAATCCACACAGGCTCCATTGGAGAGGGTCCATTGGAAAACGTAGTTCTGGCTTGGGATAAGCCCCGAGATGGAAGTGCCTGCCTGGCTGGGATTGGCAATAGTCAATCCATTGGGATTGCCGCTGAACAGAGTCCACATCCCCGTTCCAATATCAGGAGGAGTGGCCTGCAGGTTCAATATGTCACCATCGCAGGCATCTATGTCGGGGCCTGCTTCAGCCAGGTTCACCGGCACGGTGTTCATCGAAACAACTGTTGGGATAGCAGCTTGTGAGGGGCATCCGTCGAGGGAAGCCACGGCATAGAACCCAAAGCTGCCGTCGCCATACTGTCCAGGGTCGGGGATGTTGAAATTGAGCGAGGCAGTGGATCCGCCAATTGGTTCACCATTGGCATCGAACCAAGAGTATGTAGCTCCCGGTGTAGCAGAATTAGCCGTAACGCTGACCGTTACATTTTCAGTGCTTGCACAAAAGGGGCCAGCATTTATTACTACCGGCAGCCCTGGCTTTTCTTTCACATTAATATTGATAGCAGCCACTTCCGACCAACATCCATCTACTCTCTTACGCACGGTGTAAGTCCCTGCGTTCAGCACTGGATTTGCATTAGTCACTACCGGATTACAGACCGAAGAACTAAATCCGCCGGGGCCACTCCATTCGTACATCGCTCCAGCAGAGCAATTAGCAGATAACTCAATGACATCACCCTCGCAAACAGGGCTGTTGCCCGATGGCTGGATAAGCGGCGTGGCATTGACCACAATGTTTACAGACCCTGATTCACCGGATGGGCAATTACCCACCATATAATACACCGTGTATGGCCCTTCATCTGTCACTGCCGCAACGGGAAGTTCGATTGTTGGAGTCATCGTGGTGTAAGTTCCCGAGGGGGTATCCCAGATATATTCAGCACCAGAACCCGGATAGGGAGAAGTAGTTATTGTAATGTTGTCGCCTTCACAAAACGGATTAGTGCCACTGAGGGAGGGCACATCAGGCGTTGGTAAAACTTCCGGAACGGCAACATCCACTGTCGAGGGTAAAGAACTGCAGCCATCGGCATTGGTCACAACGAGGGTGTAAGGTCCGCTGTTAGCGAGGACCGCATTCGGTATCACTGCATTGGCGTTGTTGGATGAAAATCCGCCAGGGCCAGTCCATAAATAGACATAGTCGCCGGGGTCGAGAGGAAATAGCGTGGCGGCGAGATGAACGTCTACCGGTCCGGAAACACATTCGGGCACATCGCTGCTCGCTCCTGTGATGTCCACCCTGTTTAGTACGGTCAGGCCAACCGTTTGCGTTATCGAGCACCCGTACTGGCTGGTGACGGTGAGGTTGTAACTGCCCTCATCTCCATTGTTTACATTTTCTATAGCATTGTTGGGTGATGCCTCCGTTTGCCCATCAGGATAGGTCCAAAGATAACTGACATTGGGCGAAGCGGAAGAAGCCGACAACTGTACATTCTGCCCTTCACAGGCCACGGCAGGATTTATTGCAGAAGTGACGGCTTCGGGAAGAGGTACCAGGTAAACTATCGTAGTTTCAGAGGGCAAAGACTGGCAGGGATTCCCGATGGCTTCCACAGTCCAGGCACCCGCATCTTTCGTCAAGTCGGCATTTTGAATAGTCAGCACATTGGTGGGGCTGGAGATTTGGATAAACGTCGGTGTTGTCCACTGGTAAGAAATCGCTCCAGGAACCACCGATGCAGTGAGGGTAATGGATTCCCCAACACAGGCCGGGTTATTTGCGCTCGTCGAATTGGAGATGGAGGGTTGATCCGGAATGGCCACCACATTCACAGCGATGGAAACCGGTTGAGATTCACAACCGCCATTTGATACCACCAACTCGTACAATCCACTGTTACAGGCAGTACTGTTGGTTATGGGAGCCGGACTGCAATTGAACGATTCAAACCCACATGGGCCAGTCCAGTGGCAGGTAGTGCCCGGGGCATTGTTGATGGAATTGAGCGATATCTGCTCTCCGGCACAAAGCACGAGATTGGTCTCCTCCGGCATTGCCGTGGGCGTCATATTTACAAAAACACTGACACCATCGGAAGGCTCTGAATCGCATCCATTGCGCTCAATAATGACGTAAAAATTGTAGGTGCCTGATGCGGGTGGTGGCATTGAAAAAGAAGGTTGCGTGGTCGTTCCGACCAACATGCCATTAGGTGCGGTTCCCGCGTACCATTTGTATTGCACCGTTGTGCCGCAAACGGCAGGAGTAGTCAGTTCTATGTTGTCTTGTTCGCAAATCACGTCATTCACAGGCTGGGCAATCGGTTTGTGCAACGGCAATAAATCGCATGTCACTTGTACGGATGCCTGTGAAGTACATCCCGTAACGCCTTCAATCACAACTATGTAAAACCCTAAGTCGCTTAGGTTGGCATCGAGTAAAAGCGGGTCAGCCACAAAAGAAAAGGGGATGCCATTGGGTTTGTACCATGTATATTGAAACACGGTGCCACCTCCTGGCGATGCGGGGGGATTGGCGAACATTTGTAAATCATTGCTACCGCAATTGCTGACAACTGTTGGTTGCGGTACCTGGTTGGTTACCGACACAAATGTGTTGCATGTGGAAGCATTACCCGCTGAATCGGTTACTGTCAGGGTCACATTTACCGTTGACGGAGAATTGCAGGTGATGAGGTTAGGACTCACTTCCATCGAGGCTATCGTGCAATTATCGTTGCTACCTATATCGATCTCAGATGAAAAAATGGTGTCCACGACAAAACCCGATGGGTTGATGTCCACGAAAGTTGGCCCGCAAAGGGCCTCCGGAGCCTCGTTATCTTCGACCGTAATATTAAAGGAACATTCCCCTTCGTTGACTGCCAAATCGTCCACTTTGTAAGTGAAAGTGGTGGTGCCTTGGTTGAGGGTGT
>CAZPHZ010000310.1:0-3993 GCA_964586035.1 uncultured Saprospiraceae bacterium | reverse complement strand
CGTAATCTATTTTTTTACCCAGCAAAGACTGGCGGGGCTGCAGGCCCATGTAGCGCAGGGCCTTTTCCATATCGTCGGCAGTTGCGCTGGCCGCCACTTCGGGAATGGGTTGCGACACGCCCGTGCCCATGCCGGGATTTGTGCCGTAGGTTATCCACGGTTCGATGCCTTCGGCGCGGAAACTGTGAACGGCATCGTAAGTGGCGCCCTCGTCGGAGGGCAGTTTTTTCCAAGCCTCGACGGCACGCTTCCAGGCCTCGCCTTTGGGGGCCTGTTCGCGGCCTTTGAGGTAGGCAAACGTAGTGTCATCGGGGGCAATCATGCCGCCGCGGGCACCCATTTCGATGCTCATGTTGCAGATGGTCATGCGGGCTTCCATGCTGAGTGCCCGGATGGCAGAGCCGGTGTATTCCACAAAATAGCCCGTGCCGCCGGAAGACGATATTTGCGAAATAATGTACAGAATGATGTCTTTGGCCCCCACGCCCTGCGGCAAGGTGCCGTTGATTTCGATCATCATGGTTTTGGGCTTGTACTGGAGGAGGCACTGGGTGGCGAGCACCTGCTCCACCTGGCTGGTACCGATGCCGAAGGCGATGGCTCCGAAGGCGCCGTGGGTGGAGGTGTGGCTGTCGCCGCAAACGATGGTCATGCCGGGCTGTGTGAGGCCTTGTTCCGGCCCTATGACGTGAACGATGCCCTGCTTTTCGTGGCCGAGGCCGTAGAGTTCGATGCCGAATTCCCGGCAGTTTTTCTCCAATGTTTCCACTTGGTGGCGGGAGAGTTTTTCGGCGATGGGCAGGTGCTGGTTGACGGTGGGCACGTTGTGGTCGGCGGTGGCGGTGACCCTGCCGGGGCGGAACACGGGAAGTCCTCGCTTGCGCAAGCCGTCGAATGCCTGCGGGGAGGTCACTTCGTGAATGAAGTGCCGGTCGATGTACAGCAAATCGGGGTAGTCCGCCGTGCGTTCCACCACGTGGCGCTCCCAGATTTTATCGAATAATGTCTTTGGTGTCTGTGCCTCCATTATTTCCGGCGAGTTGTTGAGGTTGAGGGGGTTGAGGAAGTATAGATGGTTGATATAAACCCTCTCAACTCTTCTCAAATATCTCGACTCTTCTCAACCACATTTCCATTTTCTTCCGTTAATTTGTTGGTTGAAAGCCCTAACCTTTGTGTGTATTCCTACATCAAAAATAACGACGGTTGTTACCTGCCACGAACCAAAAGTGAGCGAGTTTACGCCGGTCATTCGGGTTGGCCGAAAGGCCAAAAAACTGGTTTTCATACTCTTATGAGAAAAAGCACTACAACGCCCAGCACTACCACGGAATACCTGGTGCGTCTCATCAAGTCTTTGTCGAAGGCAGAAAAGCGTTCTTTTAAACTCTACGCTAAACGCGTAGGCGGTAAGGACACAGCCCTTTTCATCCAGTTATTCGATGTGCTGGACAAACAGAATTTTTACGACGAGGAGGCCATATTTCAAAAAGTACCCGGCATCAAACGCAGCCAGCTCTCCAACCTCAAAAGGCATCTTTACCGGCAGATACTCACCAGCCTGCGTCTGCTCCACATCTCCAAAAACACGGATATCGAAATCCGGGAACAGATAGATTTTGCACGCGTACTTTACAACAAAGGGCTCTACCGCCAAAGCCTGAAATTGCTGGACCGGGTAAAAACCCAGGCCCGCAGCCACCACCAGGATGCCCTCCATCTGGAAATCGTGGAGTTTGAAAAACTCATCGAAAGCCGGCACATCACCCGCAGCATAGATACGCGGGCTGAAGAACTCACCCTCGAATCGGAACACCGCCACCAGGTAGTTTCAAACACCACCCGCCTGTCCAATTTAGCCCTCAAATTGTACAGCCTTTTCGTAAAAAGCAGCCACGTAAAAAACGAGCACGAAGCCCTCTATGTGCGGGAATTTTTCAGGAGCAACCTGCCCGAATTAAACTTCGACGAACTCACTTTTTACGAGCGTGTGTACTACTGCCAATGCTTTTGCTGGTATTATTACATCGTGCAAAATTTCCCACTCTATTTCAAATACACGCAAAAATGGATAGACCAGTTCGAGGTGTACGAAGGGATGAAAGAGCGGGACCCCGAGCTGTACCTGCGGGGGCTGCACAACCTCCTGACAGCCCTGTTTTATTCCAACCACTACGACAGGTTCCGGCAGGTGCTCAAGCAATTGGAAGGGTTCATCCTGAAAAACGCAGACGATTTCGACACCAACCTCGAAGTGCAGGCTTTTTCCTACCTCTACACCGCCAAAATCAACAAACACTACCTGGAAGGCTCTTTCACAGTGGGCCTGTTCCTCGTGACGGAATTGGAAGAAAAACTGAATCTTTACCAGAGTCACCTCGACACGCGGCGCATCCTCATTTTTTATTACAAAATCGCCTGCCTGTACTTCGGCAGCGGCGATAACGGCCGCACCATCGACTATCTCAACAATATCATCAACTACAAAGCAGGTGCCCTCTCCGGCGATATTCAATGCTATGCCCGCATCCTGCACCTCATCGCTCATTTCGAATTGGGGCACTTCGCACTATTGGAGTACCTGGTGAAATCGGTCTATCGCTTCCTCGCCAAAATGGAAGACCTCAATGTGGTGCAGCGTGAGATACTCCGCTTTCTGCGCAAGGAATTACGTTCCGACCCCACCCACCTGCGCCCCGCTTTTATCCAACTCAAAAGCAAGCTTGAAAAACTACAGGACCACCCCAGCGAACGCCGCTCCTTCCTCTACCTCGACATCATCTCCTGGCTGGAAAGTAAAATCCAGGGCCGCCCCGTACAGGATGTCATCAGAGAAAAATTTGAGAAAAGAAAAAGATAGCGCACTGCCGTTGTCCCCGGATATCCCTGCAGAACCGACTTGATTTAGCCAAAATTTGAGATATTTAGGGGCTAATTTTGAAACGTGAACCATTCTGGCTTTTTTAGCCGCAGGAAATATTATCGTTTGTTCATTAGTTTGAAACTTTTCAACAAAACGTATAAGGTTTGGCAACACCTTATAGGTTAGAGCAACAGCCAGAATTACAACCAAAACCACTCATGTCAAAAAATATCACAGCACTCTCCGGAAGAAAAGGACTCACTGATAACCTGTTTGAAAAAATAGGCAACCTCACGGAGCCGGAGGGCATCCTCACCAAAGAAGATACCGAAAAGCTGGCCGGTGAATTTCTCATTGGCGACGCCAGCGTTTACGGTGCCAGCACCTTTTACGATTTCACCCGTCCGTCCAACAAAGGCAAAAAAGTGTATGTCTGCAACGGCACTGCCTGCCTCTGTGCCGGCACGCAGGACAAACTCAAAAAAGACCTGGGCAAGCATTTTAAAGCGGAAGAAATCGGCGAAATGTGCTGCCTCGGCCGATGCCACGAAAACAGCGCTTTTTATTACAGCGGGCATAATTACTCTGGCGATAGCGTGTCCAAAATTGCATTTGGCAAAGACGGAAACGGTACCGCCACCACCCATGAAGACTGTTACCACGTGGCATCGACCGGCGCCGGCATCCTCACCGGCACACCCCATTCGATGGATGAATGCCGTGCCGTGGTGGAAAAATTGGTGAAAACCACCGCCGGGGACGTGCTGACAGAAATCAAGGCCTCGGGCCTGCGGGGCCGCGGCGGTGCGGGCTTCCCCATCGGCATCAAATTGGAGGGTTGCCGCAAAGCCACAGGTGACCGCAAGTTCATCGTCTGCAACGCCGACGAAGGCGACCCCGGCTCCTACTCCGACCGTTACGTGATGGAGCAACAGCCGTTTGCGCTGTTGCTCGGTATGCTCGTCGCCGGCTATGCTGCCGGGGCAGACCGGGGCGTGCTGTACATCCGCTTCGAATACCCCGAAAGCATTGAAATCATTGGCAAAGCCATCGAAGACCTCCGGGACGCCGGACTGACCGGCGTCAACATTCTGGGCAGCGATTTCAGCTTCGAATTCAAAATCATCGAA
>CAZPHZ010000309.1:0-3994 GCA_964586035.1 uncultured Saprospiraceae bacterium | reverse complement strand
TTTCTCAAGATCGAGCTGGTCGTAGGTGGAGATGATTTTTTCAATCTCTTTCATAGGGAATTAATTGCGTTCGGCAGATACAGGCAAAATAAGAAAATAACGAGCCCTAAATCAAATATTGAAAACACCTCCCTTCTTAAAGTTTTTATAAAACCACTTTGTATGCCGGGACACTGGCCTTTTTCGCACAACATCCTACCTTTGGAGGCTGTTTAGAAAAAAGCATTAAATGGCTATCTCGGGTGGAGTTGAGGGAGTTGAGGGAGTTGAGGGGGTTGTTTCAAGTGTTTAACCAAAAATCATAAGCTATGCAACGATATTTCAAAATCATCCTTTTCTTCCTGTCCCTGTTTTCTGCCGGTCAGGCAGTTGCTCAGGGCAAAGCTCCCGGCCATCTCGAGTGGGGCCAAGAATACAACGAGCCGAACAACACGATGGCCTCTAAAATTATAGGCCTCACTCCGGAGGGATTTTACATGCTCCGCCAAAAGGTTGTATCGAACCCCAATGCTCGTCCCAAGGCATGGGTAGAGTATTTCGACCGCGACATGAAGCTGAAAAAATCCCGGGAACTGGACTTAAAATACAAAGGCAAACAGCGCGATTTTGAAGACGTCATCTATCTCGGCGGGCAGCTCTACCTCATGACTTCTTTTAACAATTCCGCAAAAAAGCGAAACTATCTTTTTAAGCAAAAAATCAGCACTCGTTCGCTGGTGGCCTCGAAAAAAATGGATATGATAGCCGAAACCGCAGCCCGCAACAAGGAGGTGGAAGGCAGTTTCAGTTTTCAGATGTCAAAAGATAGCACCAAGCTTTTGGTGTACAACGATCTGCCTTATGAAAAAAAACTGCCGGAACGTTTCGGATTCCATGTTTTCGACCAAAACTTCGAGCTGGTGTGGGAGAAAAACATCCGCCTCCCCTACCCCGATAACCAATTTACCGTAGAAGAATACCGGGTGGATGAACAGGGCAATGTGTACCTTCTTGGCGTGCTTTACGAAGACGAGGCCAAGCTGAGGCGCCGCGGCAGTCCGACCTATAAATACGTCATTCTGGCTTACTCCGAAAACGGCGAAACCGCCGAAGAATACCGCATCGACTTGCCGGATAAATTCATCACCGACCTTACTTTCCGCGTGGCCAACGACGGTATGCTCACTTGCTCGGGCTTTTATTCTGAAAAAGGAACGTACAGCATCAAGGGCACCTACTTCTTCCGCCTCGACCCCGAGACCAAGGAATTTCACAACAGAAATTACAAGGCATTCGATTTTGATTTCCTGACAGAATTTATGTCGGATAAGAACAAGGCAAAAGCCAGAAATGCTGAAAGAAACAACGACCGGCGGCGTACTGCTGAGCTCTATGATTATTCGCTTGACAAGCTGATACTGCGAAGCGATGGTGGTGCCGTGCTCGTGGCAGAACAGTTTTATGTGGAGCGCGAAACTTACAACGATTACGCCTCCAGCTATTATCCCTATTATGGCTACTACAACCCCTTTTACTACTCCCGCAACAACTACCAGACGAACTACTATTACAACTATAACGACATCATCGTGGTGAACATTCGCCCGACGGGCGAAATGGAATGGGCAGCCAGAATCCCCAAACGGCAGGAAACCCGCAACGACGGGGGGTATTACCTGTCGTACGCTATGGCAATCGTACGCGACAAACTGTTTTTCCTATTCAACGACAATCCACGCAATTACAGCACCAAGCGCAAGGAGAACCGCTTTTACAATTACAACGGCAGAGAGTCGGTCATCGTTTTAGCTGAAATCGACAAGAGTGGCGAGGTGCAGGCCTTTCCAATGGCCTCTAATCGTGAAGCCGGTGTAATCACCCGGCCGAAGATGTGCAAACAAATAGGCCGCCGCGAAATGGCGGTCTTCGGAGAGCAGGGGCGGGGGTATAGATTTGGGAGTTTAAAATTTGAATAATGCTCAAACCAGCTCACTATCTTTCACCCATCGGCTGCCTCGAAATAACGGGCAGCAGGCAGGGCATCCGGTCGGTAAAGCTGATAAAAGACGTGCCCTGCCCCGGCGGCCCCGCGCTGGAAGAACTGGCAGTTGCCGTGCAGCAATTGGATGAATATTTTCATGGAAAAAGAACGGTCTTCGACCTGCCGCTCGACCTGAGCAGCGGCACGGCGTTTTATCAATCCGTCTGGAAGGAATTGCTCAAAATACCTTACGGCCACACCACCACCTACTCTGCCATAGCCAAAAAAGTGGGCCATCCCGATGCCGTGCGGGCCGTGGGCCTCGCCAACCGCAACAATCCCCTTGCCATCATCGTGCCCTGCCACCGGGTCATTGCCAAAAGCGGTGACCTGCAAGGCTACTTCTACGGCCTCGACGTAAAACGCAAGCTGCTCCAATTGGAAAACCCTATGAGCTTCGGGGAACAAGGGAAGTTGTTTTGAGAAAAAAGCCGGTAAGCTGTCGATGGGATATATTTATCCATCTCTCTATTTGCATCCTCGGTAAAAACCATGGGTTGAAATAAAACCTTCGATGGGTATATCACTGCATTTTCAAGAGACTGTTTTAAAAGAACAACGAGCTCAATGAAAATTGAGTTAGAAGTCCTTATCTCATGGCATGCAAAGGATGACTGCAAAAGCAATAAAAAGCAACACAACAAGCTGACAATCAATCCATACCCAAGGCACACGGCAAATGCCGGACCGCCGTGCCCGATGACTGTTGTGCCAGCCACTCAAAACCAGCCTTCCCAAGAATCCACCGAACTTTTATTCGGAGTGGCTATTGCCATTCTATCCCTTTAGTTTTATTGGGTATGTCAGGCTTTTACATCAATTTTTGTAAAAACGCTCCCGCTGCAAAACCTTGCCAGCTGATTCATAGGTAATGAAATAGAGGCCGGGAGGCAATTCCCAGACATTGAGATTCAAATAAAGGTTGCTACCTTTTTCCAATTTACCAAGTGCATGTCCACGGGCATCCCATAGCCTGACAAATCCCTGTGTATCCTGCACTTCCCGGCCGAAATTGACCCGGAGCCAGTCCATGGCAGGATTGGGCATTAGGCCAAACCATTTCCGTTGGAGACGCTCGCCTTGTTTCACCTCCCCCGTAAAAAAGGGGAACGTGCCGGGGTCATTAGGCTGTATACCGCTGCCGCAGTCGAAAGCATCCGGAACATAGGAACCGGCATAGGTGTAAAAAGAGGTGGGTTCTGTGCCGATATCTATCACCGACAAATCGTTGCCCGGATTGATGCCGTAGGAATTCGGCAATTGGGCAAAAGGGTCGTTTTCATTGTCAATGAGTTCCGGCGTAGCTACCACAAAGCCCCCCATTTGGACAATGAACAGCAGGGTTTCGTTATTGGCAGCAAGTGCTATCGCCGGATAGTCCATGAGAAACCCCACGGAATAGTACACATTGCCGGGAGACTCTACCGGTCCCCCGATTGCATCGCTCGCAAGCCACGTACCACTGACGCTGGTAATGCCCATGAATAATGCACCTACGGGAGCTACCAGCGTAATCTGGCCGGAGCCGGTGATGGTGTTGCCGCTTAGCGGCAAGTCTTGACAGGGTTGCACATACACGCCATAGGTGTTGGATGCCTGCATCGGTTTCACGGTCAAATAGAGTTGTGCTGAAAGGTCATTGGCCAGAATGGCCAATAACAACGCTGTGAAGAGTCCTAATTTGTTCATCAGTTCTTGATTTTAGTCCAAACTTGTGAGAAGAGAGAGAAAAGGCCGGAGGAGCGCTGTAATTTTTGCAAGGAATGTGCCAGAGTACCGGGAGACCTTGTTCACGTTTGGGGATGTCATGGAATTTTGCGAGCATTGGGTTTTGAATTAGCTGAGGGAGTTTTGTAATTATTTTGGAGCTGCCGAGAAGGTCGAGAGCGTTTTGGAGGTCGAGTTCAACTGATATAACTCTCTCAACCTCCTTCTATGTTGAAAAACAAGCTTTAGCAGATATTTTTTAATATT
>CAZPHZ010000308.1:0-4003 GCA_964586035.1 uncultured Saprospiraceae bacterium | reverse complement strand
CGGCAGTCCGCATGGTCTTGAATCCAGACGGTACAGTTCGGGTGCGGGGGGTTATGGAAAAATGCAGTTTCTGCGTTCAGCGTCTTCAGGAAAGTAAGCTCGCCGCCAAGGTCGAGGGACGTGCGCTGAGGGATGAGGTGAAATCTGCTTGCCAGACGGCTTGCCCCACCGGCGCAATAACTTTCGGGGACACCAATAATGAGAATAATGCCGTTGCCAAGGCATTCAACGACCCTCTGAATTACATCGTACTGGAAGAGGTCAATACCCGGCCCTCGGTGCAATACACAGCAAAAATTGTTAACAGAGACGAAGAATTGAGTTAATAAAACAAGAAATACCGCCGTTTACCAACCTGGCTAACAGTTGATTGAACGGTATGCAGCAATTAGCAAACTGCCAACTTTCAAAATATGAGCGTATCAGTTTCTCGCATTCGGGAACCCTTAGTTTTAGGGCATAAAGATTACCACCAGATTACGGAGGACCTCGTTGGGCCAACCGAGAAAGCACCTAATACCATGTGGATAATGGCATTCATGGTATCGGTTTCTCTATTCGCCTGGGGGATGTTTTCGCTGATTTGGACCTTCTGGTTTGGCATTGGTTCATGGAACCTGAACAGAACCATTGGCTGGGGATATGACATCACCAACTTTGTTTGGTGGATCGGGATAGGTCACGCCGGGACGCTGATTTCTGCCATTCTGCTGCTATTCCGTCAGAATTGGCGCAACGGCGTTAACCGCGCCGCAGAAGCCATGACCATATTCGCCGTGATTTGCGCCGGTCTGTTTCCAGCAACACACACCGGACGGCCTTGGTTCGACTTTTTCATGTTTCCCTATCCTAATACACGCGGCCCTCTTTGGGTGAACTTCAACTCCCCGCTGTTATGGGACCTTTTCGCTATATCGACTTACTTTACCGTTTCACTGCTGTTCTGGTACACCGGATTAGTGCCCGATTTCGCTTCCGTGCGCGACCGGGCAAAAGGCATCCGCAAGAAAATATACAGTTTCGTTTCTATGGGATGGACGGGGTCTGCCAAACACTGGCAACGCCACGAATATCTTTCACTCGTATTGGCTGGTATCGCCACGCCGCTCGTGTTGTCTGTCCACACCATCGTGAGTTTCGACTTTGCGACGGCTGTCGTCCCGGGTTGGCACACAACCATTTTTCCTCCCTATTTTGTGGCAGGTGCAATTTTCTCAGGATTTGCCATGGTGCAAACCCTGATGGTCATTACCCGAAAATGTTTTAACCTCGAAGATTACATCACTATCAACCACCTGGAAAGCATGAACAAGGTCATTCTTGTGACGGGCACCATGGTTGGTTCGGCATACCTCATCGAGTTATTTGTGTCTTGGTATTCGGGGTATATCTACGAGCAATTCGCTTTTTACAACAGGGTTTTCGGCCCCTACTACTGGGCCTATATTGGGATGATGGGTTGTAACCTGCTGTCTCCACAGGTCTTTTGGTCAAAGAAAATCCGGCGAAGCGTATTCTGGACATTCCTGAAGTCCATCTTTGTAAACATCGGTATGTGGTTCGAGCGTTTTGTCATCATCGCCACTACCCTGGCCAAGGATTTCCTTCCATCGAGCTGGAGCTATTATTGGCCATCCTGGGTGGAAATCGGAATATACTTGGGAACCTTGGGATTATTTTTCACGCTGTACTTAGTATTTGCGAGGGTGGCCCCCGTGGTAGCTATTGCCGAGGTGAAAGCCATCTTGAAACAATATGGAGACCAATATCTCGGCCCCAATGCAAAACCGCAAGCTGAACATTCATCAGAAACCGTACACTAAGTTTAGGGCTCTGATTAGATATATTGATTTTTGAAACAATATTATTAGAATGAAAAGTCAACATAAAGAAGTGCTATTCGGGATTTACAATGATGAGGAAGAATTGAAGAGCGCCATCTGTGGTGCCAATGAACAGCACCTGACCATCATGGATGTATATACGCCATTTCCGGTGCATGGCATGGACAAACTTCTCGAACTTAAAGAAAGCCGCCTGCACGTTGTCGGATTCTTATTCGGCATGTTGGGCACGCTGACTGCCTTGATTGGCATGTCCTGGATTTTCACCAGCGACTGGCCTACGATTTTTGGCGGCAAACCATACTTTTCCCTGCCCTCATTCGTGCCCATTATCTTCGAATTGACAGTTTTGTTTTCCGCAATAGGTATGACGGTAGTTTTTTACATCGTATGTGGTTTGGGGTTTGGGGTTGACAACCACATATTGGACGACCGCATTACAGACGATAAATTCTGTCTGGCCTTTCAGACCAACGACTTGAAAGAGGCAGCTGTAAAATCCCTTAAAGGATTCTTTGAAAAAACGGGAGCAGCAGAAGTACATTCGAAAGTAATCTGAATTTTCTGAATCCAAGCATACTCCGGTAAGGGCCTGTGGCCCCGATTATAGCCGGCGAATTTGAAAGCATATATTCAATGAAAAGGAATAAAATTCAACATCTGGTTTTCGTACTGACAGCAGCAGCATTGCTCGTTGGTTTCAACTCCTGCCAGCAGGCCGGTG
Organism: uncultured Saprospiraceae bacterium; assembly: GCA_964586035.1. Lineage (GTDB taxonomy): Bacteria > Bacteroidota > Bacteroidia > Chitinophagales > Saprospiraceae > UBA6168. The sequence goes on along the minus strand of CAZPHZ010000308.1, from coordinate 1,435 downwards.
TCAATAAAACCGGCAGTGAGTTCATCCCTGATATGACGCACTCCACTGCCTACGAAGCCAACGTCCTCACGCTGTATTCGCTGAATTCCTGGGATGCAGAAAGTACGTTATCCCGCAGGCAACTTTCTCAACCGCACCTTCCTGTGAAAGGTACCATACCTCGCGGGTATGCCCGCACAGCTGTGAATGACGGCACTTTTGCCTCGGCGGAGGAGGCTGTGCGGAGTACGCAGAAAAATATGGACAAACAGCAAGACGGCATCCATTACACGCCAAATGGCCATGTGCCCTATTACTATCCAAACACTGAAGAAGGACGGGCTTTGGCAATACAAAAAATCTTGTACAACCCTTTTCCGATAACTAAAAAGGGAGTTGCCGAAGGCCAAAAATTATACAAGATTTATTGTGGACTTTGCCACGGCGACAAAGGCGATGGTGCCGGATACCTCGTGGAAGGGCCACGTGCCAAATTTGGTGCGCAGCCTGCTAATTTCACCTCTGACGATTTTATCAACTCTTCAAACGGTAGGTTTTACCATGCCATTATGTTTGGCAAAAACGCGATGGGCTCACACGCCGATAAGCTCTCTTTCGAGGAGCGGTGGCAGGTAATTCACTACATCCGTTTGTTGCAGGCCAAGGCAAAAAAGGTGAAATACAACGACGAGGTGAATGAGCTGAATCCCGAATACGGGCTGCCCGAATCTCAGCTGCCAAAAGCTGAAGCATCGGTGGCGCCGATGGAAGAGATGCCCGAGGAAGCTGTGCACGAAGAATCTACCGGTCATTAAGGCATAGAGAGAGGAGAAATCTCCTGATTTTTGAAACAGCAATAAATAAAAAAATAGCCGGAACTTCGAGAGTCCGGATTTCTAAAATACCTGCATAATGAAGCAGTTCACTTTTGAAGCAAAACAAAAAACAGTATTGTGGGGGATGATGGGCATCGGATTGATATGCCTTATTTTATCCTACATCATGGAGCCTGCTCAGATAGCAGGGGCCGGCGTCCACATGCGCTTTTGGTCCAACTTCCTGCTCAATGCCGTATTTTTCACAGGCATGGCATTTATGACGCTGTTTGTCATGGCAGCATTCACCACAGCCTACTCCGGGTGGCATACCGCATTCAAGAGATTGTGGGAAGGATATTCCCTTTTTCTCATTCCCGGCATCGTGCTCATGGTCATTATCGGTGTTGCCATATATGCAAATTGGACCCACCTCTATCACTGGTCGGACGACTCAGCAATGGCTGCCGATGAGGTGCTCTCCGGAAAATCGAACTTTTTAAATACGAACTGGTATCTTTTGGGCACCATCATCATCGCTGGATCCTGGGCATTTATCGCCTATCGCATGCGTGCCTTGTCATTAAAGGAAGACCAGGATGGCGCTAATGTTTCCAACTTTGCTTTACACCGTAAAATAC
>CAZPHZ010000307.1:0-4006 GCA_964586035.1 uncultured Saprospiraceae bacterium | reverse complement strand
TTGGCACATAAGTATTATCTATCAGCAACCGGTTTATGTCTTTGTCGGAGAGTGCATTGTAAATCTCACCCCTGGTCTGCCAGGTTTTAACCTTGGTATTTGTTTGATCCGAAGCGACAGCGATTTCAATAAGATCTATTGCCTGATTCAATTTGTCGCCATTATTGGCAGGATCGAGATTGTAACTTCCCAAGGCTCTGCCAGCTTTGGTGAGCGCCTTACCGGGGTCCTCTTGAGAGAACATAATCCCCGCAGAAAGTAAAAGTGCAAAGAAGGTGAAAAAGAATTTTTTCATTTTATCGCGATTTTAAATTTCAAAAAAATGCAGTTCAAAAGGCAATTGCCTGAGAACCAATATAACTGACGCCGGCTCATAGGTATTGGCATCATTCAAACTGTTAATATTTTCTTTAAAAAATGCTAAACTACCCTGCCTCACAGACTATTCTTCCTCCTCGATTGAATACTTTTCTTCAGCATTTTTACCCTCATTACTTGCATCCAGCCCATCTTCCTCCACTTCGTCTTCTTGTGGTGGCACCACTGTCACGTCGGCGATTTCATCCTTATCATCCACACGGATAACACGGACACCTTGAGTGGCACGGCCCATCACCCTGATGTCGCCAACCGGCATTCTGATTACGATGCCCGATTTGGTTGTAATCATAAGATTGTCGTCCTCTGCCACAGCTTTGATGGCCAGCAAATCTCCAGTTTTATCGGTAATCTCAAGGGTTTTCACCCCCTTGCCACCGCGGTTGGTGAGCCGGTAGCTATCGATGGGCGAACGCTTCCCGGTGCCATTTTCTGAAACAGCCAAAATGGTCACCTTATCGTTATCAGGCTCTACGCAGGCCATCCCTACCACCCTGTCGTTTTCATCTGCAAGTCTGATTCCCCTGACTCCGGCAGTGGCCCTTCCCATGGTTCTCACCTTCGATTCGTTGAAATGTATAGCGTTACCAGCCCTGGAGGCGAGGAAGATTTCATTATTGCCAGTGGTCAATCTTGCTTCCAATAGTTGGTCGCCTTCATTGATGTTGATGGCAATAATACCTCCCACTCTTGGCCTTGAATACGCACCAACGGAAGTCTTTTTCACCATGCCCATTTTCGTGCAGCACATTATGTAATGATTGTCGAGGAATTCCTGGTCCAAAAGGTCTTGCACAATGATGTAAGCTTTTACATTATCATCATGCGGAATGGAGACAACGTTGTGAATGAATCGACCACCAGATGTACGCGTTCCTTCTGGAATCTCATAAATTCGCAACCAGTGACACTTGCCTTGCTCGGTCAACAGCATCAGATAATTGTGGTTGCTGGCGATAAAAATATGCTCTATAAAATCTTCCGTTTTGGTTTTGCTTCCTCTGGACCCACGCCCGCCACGGCCTTGCAACCTGTAATCGGCCACCGGTGTACGCTTTATGTAGCCGGTGTGCGAAATGGTGATAACGACCTGGTCATCAGGGATGAAATCTTCAATGTTAATATCACCACCTTCAAAACTGATTTCGGTGCGGCGTTCATCGCCGAACATCTCCTTCACTTCCAACAATTCTTCTTTGGCTATGCCACGCTGCATCTCCTCACTTGCAAGCACAGACTTTAGCCAGGTTATCTTCTTCATCAATTCATCGTACTCATTTTTTACTTTCTCCCGCTCCAGTCCTGTGAGTTTCTGGAGCCTCATATCGAGAATGGCACGAGCCTGAATTTCAGAGAGATTAAAAGTATTCATAAGTCCGTTCCTCGCTTCTTCTACAGTGCTGGAAGCGCGGATGAGGGCAATGACCTCATCGAGGTGGTCGAGTGCGATGAGCAACCCTTCGAGAATGTGTGCCCTCTCTTCGGCTTTGCGCAAATCGTATTTAGTCCTCCTTACGATGACTTCGATCCTGAATTCTATGAACTCCTCTATGAGTTGTTTCAGGTTCAACAACATAGGCCGGCCGTTCACCAGCGCTATATTGTTGACACCAAAGGTCGTTTGCAGCGGGGTTAGTTTGTAAAGAAAATTTAGAATGATGCTGGCCATAGCATCCCTCTTTACTTCTATCACTATGCGCAAGCCTCTCCTGTCACTTTCGTCCCGTACATCGGAGATGCCCTCAATTTTTTTGTCATTTGCCAACTCGGCAATTTTCATAATAAGTTGAGCCTTATTAACCTGGTAGGGAATCTCAGAAATAATGATGGTTTCTTTACCCGAAGGGGAAGTCTCAATATTGGCACGTCCTCGTAAAACGATGCGGCCACGCCCCGTTTCAAAAGCATCTTTAACTCCGGAATACCCGTAGATGATACCCCCCGTGGGAAAGTCAGGTGCCTTTATATACTGCATCAATCCCTCGATAGTAATATCGGGGTTGTTGATGGTAGCATTAATGCCATTGATTACTTCGGTGAGATTATGAGGCAGCATATTGGTGGCCATCCCCACTGCGATACCCGAAGCACCATTTATTAAGAGGTTGGGCAATCGGGTTGGCATGACGGTAGGCTCCTTCAGGGAATCGTCGAAGTTCAGGGTGAAATCCACCGTTTCTTTATCAATATCAGTTAATATCTCGTTGGAGATACGCTGAAGGCGGGCCTCTGTGTAACGCATGGCAGCGGGACTGTCACCGTCCATTGAGCCAAAGTTGCCCTGACCATCTACCAGAGGATATCGCAAGGACCACTCCTGTGCCATACGAACCATGGTATCATAAACGGAGGAATCGCCATGCGGGTGGTATTTACCCAAAACCTCCCCCACGATTCGGGCCGATTTTTTAAACGGCTTGTTGTAAGCTAATCCCAAATCATTCATACCAAACAGCACCCTGCGGTGAACGGGTTTCAGTCCGTCTCGCACGTCCGGCAACGCTCTTGAAACGATGACCGACATTGAATAATCAATGTAGGCGCTCTTCATTTCTTCCTCAATATTTATAGGGATAATTCTTTGTCCTGAATCCATGTGTTTTTTACTGGTTTTGCGTTTTTCGGGTGTTTATAATTTTGAGGTGCAAAAGTAGGAAAAAAGCCCCAGTTTAAGACATAAATCACACCTTCGTTTTGGCTTAAATTCATGCAATAAAAGTCATGGAAAAACTCAATGAAAACAGCTTTTCCAATGAGTTAAGATTGAAAGCTAAACCAGAACGAGAAAGGGTCTTAATAGGATGGAAATCAGGAGCTCAGCGAGTGAGTCAGAATTTTAGTTTTCAAAAAATTCGAGGATTTGACTCATCCTGGTTTTCAAATCTTTCCGATTGACGATAAAATCGAGGAATCCGTGTTCGAGGAGAAATTCAGAAGTTTGGAACCCATCGGGCAAGTCACGCTTGATGGTTTCCTTGATAACACGCGGCCCAGCGAAACCAATAAGTGCATTCGGCTCCGCAAAATTCAGGTCGCCCAGCATCGCAAACGACGCTGTTACACCACCGGTAGTCGGGTCGGTCATTAGAGAAAAATAAGGCACTCCGGCTTTAGACAATTGCGATAGTTTTGCCGAAGTTTTGGCCATTTGCATCAATGAAAAAGCCGCCTCCATCATGCGGGCACCTCCGGATTTTGAAATAATGAGCAACGGGGTTTTGGCCTTGAGACAATGATCGATTGAGCGGGCGATTTTCTCACCAACAACAGAGCCCATGGAGCCTCCGATGAAGGTGAAATCCATGGCTGAAACGACTAATTTTCTTTCCCCCAGATTGCCCTCAGCCACGGTGATGGCATCGAGAAGCCCAGTCTTGCTATGACCGGATTGAAGCCGCTCGGTATAAGGCTTAAGGTCTGTAAAATTCAAGACATCCTGAGATATAAGATCGGGGAAAAGCTCTGTGAATTCGCCGTCGAAAAGAAGGTCAAAATAATCGTGTGAGCCGATTCGAATATGGTAATCGCATTTTGGGCATTTGTAGAAGTTGGCTTTCACCTCCTTCACGGTGCTCATTTCATTGCACTTGTTACACTTATACCAAAGCCCGTCAGGAGTTTCCTTCTT
>CAZPHZ010000306.1:0-4010 GCA_964586035.1 uncultured Saprospiraceae bacterium | reverse complement strand
GAAACTAAAAAAATGTGAAATGCAACGACTTCTGACATGGGTGCCGCGAGTATTGGCCATTTTTTATATTTTTCTGATATCGATGTTCGCACTTGATGCATTTACCGGCGAAGCTGATGTGAAAGGCCAGATAATAGCCTTTCTTTTGCATTTGATACCTTCATTTTTAACCGTACTCAGCTTGCTGGTGGCGTGGCAGTATCGAATCGTTGGAGGCGGACTTTTCCTGATTTTGGGTTTGGCGTTTACCATTTACTTCGGCACCTGGCATTCTGTTTTTACTTTTCTAATAATTTCACTGCCGCTGCTGGTAACAGGCATCCTTTTTATGGTGTCTCAATTGGCGAAGCGCATGGAGTAGTCTCAGGACCAGCGCTAATTCATACCACATTTTGCAAGTCCGGTTGTTCATAAAAAAAATAAAGGTGGGTAAAACAACAACAGTCTGAAGCACCGAATTTCTTCACAGGAGTGTCATCGGCGAGGACTGCAACTTTCCGGCTCAGCTTGCATTCGATTTTGATGTCGCTTTCGTAACGAAAAACCTGCTCAACCGGCGCCACTTTCAGAAGATAATCGATATGCCAGCGCAGCTTTTTCTCCTTTTTCAAATGCCGGGCTATACGTTTATCCAGACTATTCATGGCAGAGCCAACATAAGTGTACCAACCTTTTTCGAAAAAATAACTTCCGAGCTTGCCGACTGAGATTTCCCGGCCGGCACTCAGATGCAAGAGCAAGATGTAAGCCCCCGTATTCATGGGATAACAGTTTCTTCGTACACCACGCCGCGGTCTGCCAGGTATGCCCGTACGAATTCAAAAGCACCCGCCTCTGCGCCCACATATTCTGGCGGAGAGATGCCATTGCGGGTGAATTGTCCAGAGAGCACGAGATTGGCTACCGCCGAGCAGGTATATCCAGTGGTGCGGGCCATGGAGATGGTATCTGTAGCCGGGTCGTAGCGATCGAGCAGGTCATAAATGTATTTCTTCTCCTCTCCGGCCACTTCGATGCGCATCACGGTGAAATCGCCCTCGCCAGGTTTGAGTTTCCATTGCGGAAAAAGCAATTTGGCGGTGATGTCTATTGGACGTATTCTGGCACCATTCACCTCAATTTCATCGTACGAAAAATAGCCAGCCTTGCGCAGCACTCTCAGATATTCAATGCAGCCGGGGTAGCGAAGCGTCCGCTCGATCATGTCGGGAATATCGGGCATGGTACGTATCAGCGAGCGCAGTCCGTCGGTGTTGAAAGCTTCGAGTGTGCCGATGCCCTCAAAGTCGATGAGCTCTGGATCGGAGAGCGCCTCACGCGTCACTAACCTGCCCTCTTCGACGTACCGGGCCGGGCGGATGTACTCCTCGATGACGTCGATAGGTGAAAACACAGCTTTGTACTCCCACGGCCACTCACGAACCTGCGGCAACCCGCCCACCATGCATCGGAAACTGACCACTTTCATGCGGGCATGGTGATAGCCGAGGATGATGTTCCCCATGCCGGGAGCCACACCGCAATCTACGACGGCAGTAACACCGTATTGTTTGGCCAATTCATCCAATTCGAAAGGGTCTTCCGGGAAAAATGAAATGTCCACCACGTTCTTTCTGGCCTCGATGACGGCACGCAATGCTTCGAAGCCCATGAAGCCCGGCAATGCTCCCACGACGAGGTCGAAGCTGCTCACGAGTTGCTTTATCACACTTGTATCGGAGAGATTGGCCTGCACGGTCTCAATGCCTTTGCCGGCGAGCTTTTTCAGCGCGCTCGCACTGCGGTCGGCGGAAGTAACTCGGTAATTTCTGCCTAAATCAACGGCTATCGCACTGCCTACAAGGCCTGCACCGAGAACGATTATTTTTTTCATAGACGGATCTTTATTTGAATCGCCAAAATAGTAAATCCATTCTTCTGCGACTTACCTCTCCCCGGCAATTATTTATTTGCGGCACCATCAAAAATAGCCACAATACCATGACAATTATCATCCTTTAAGGAGGGCCGTCAGTCTACCTTCACGGCCCGATCAGAAAATACAACACCTACAACTTGCTGGCATCTGGTCAACTGTGACCAGGAAGCTATTTCAAGTAAGGGCTCGCACCAAATATTACCCCATTCGTTTTCAAAAAAACTACTTCTATTCAAAAAACATCCATCATGAAGCACAAAACTTCCATCGAACCATTCCGCATAAAAGTGGTCGAGCAAATAAATCTAACCACGGAAAAAGAGCGCATCGAGTATTTAAAGTCCGCTCATTTCAACCCATTTATGTTGCACTCAAGAGAGGTCATCATCGACTTGTTGACCGACAGTGGCACCTCTGCCATGAGCGCTAACCAATGGGCCGGCATCATGCAGGGAGACGAAAGTTACGCCGGGGCCACCAGTTGGCTGCGCATGGAATCGGCAATTAAAGACCTGACCGGCTACCCTTATATACTGCCCACACACCAAGGCCGTGCTGCCGAGCATCTCTTGTACTCAAAACTCGGCGGCCCGGACAAAGTATTCATCAGCAACACCCACTTCGACACCACCCGCGCAAATATCGAATACAGCGGCGCCACCGCCATCGACATACCGGTGGAAGCGAGCCGCCACCCCGGCGAATTGCAGCCATTCAAGGGGAACCTGGATACCCTCCGGTTGAAAGAGGAGATTGAAAAAAATGGAGCTGCCAATATCGCCGCCGTTGTACTCACCGTGACCAACAATAGCGGAGGCGGTCAGCCCGTCAGCATGGCAAATGCCCGCGAAGTATCTGCAATTTGCAAAAAACACGGCATACTGTTCATCCTCGATGCCTGCCGCATCGCCGAAAACGCCTGGTTCATTCACCACCGCGAAGAGGGGTACGGCAAAAATACTTACCGGGAAATCGCACAAGAAATGTTTGGCCTCGCCGATGGCTGCATCATGAGCGCCAAAAAAGACGCCCTCGTGAACATGGGTGGGTTCCTCGCCCTTAATGACCACGAACTCGCCGTGCAATGCCGCACGGTACTCATCATCACAGAGGGTTACGCCACATATGGTGGCCTCTCCGGCCGCGACATGGAGGCAATCACAATTGGCCTAAAAGAGGTCTTCGAACCTGACTACCTCGATTATCGCATCAAAAGCACGACCTACCTCGGCGAGCACCTCGTGAAAATGGGCATCCCTGTCATCCGGCCCATTGGCGGCCATGCGGTTTACGTGGATGCCAAAGCTTTCTTGCCTCACATTCCTGCGCACGAATTCCCAGGACAGGCTCTCGCCTGTGAATTGTACCTCAAAGGCGGCATTCGCTGTTGCGAAATCGGCTCGGTGATGTTCGGTAAATACGACGAAAACGGTCAACTTATTCCCGCCCCGATGGAATTGGTACGCCTCGCCATTCCACGGCGGGTATACACCCAAAGTCATCTCGACTACGTCATCGAAACCTTTGCCATGGTGATGCAAAACAAAGAGCAGACAAAAGGTTTTAAAATTACATACGAGCCACCATTCCTGAGGCATTTCACCGCAAAGTTTGAACCGCTCGGTGACGCTCTTTAGGCGAGTAGAAAGATGATAAAGGAGGGGTACAGTTTTGCAGATTTCCCGGCTGACAATCCTGGATGTACACAATTATTGGGCAGTGTAAATATTATCGAAAATGTATCCGGTAATATCACAAATCTCGAAAGTTAAAGTCTACTCCCATCCATCGGGGATGTTCTCGCTGTGTGGGAAAATGCTTCACTGACAAATTTAAACGTCCTGGGCAATGTCACATCCATTGGTGGAGCAGTCAATTTTTGGGGCAATGCCTCTGTGACCAGTTTAAACGGATTAGACAATATTGATTATACCACTATTTCCAGCCTTTACTTGCAAAATTCATCCAACCTCTCCTCGTGCGAAGTAAAAAGCATTTGCGACTATCTCGATAATGGCGGACCAGCTACTATTTCCGGCAATGCGACAGGTTGCAACAGCGTGGATGAAGTCCAGGCGGCCTGTGAAGCGGT
>CAZPHZ010000305.1:0-4012 GCA_964586035.1 uncultured Saprospiraceae bacterium | reverse complement strand
TTGGCTGCGCCTGGGCCGATACCATTGCCGTCAGCCAGGGCGACACCACCCTTACAAACAGCCTGGTGACCCTTTGCAGCGGGGAATCCTTCACCATCGGCAATCAGACTTTTACCACGGACACCCTCGTGTGCATCACCTATTCCGGCGCTAACGGCTGCGATTCTGCCCACTGTACCGATATCGTTTTTCTGCCCTCGCCCCCAGTGGTTTTTATTGACACCACCCTGTGTCAGGGCGGTACGGTCAGCATCGGCGCCCAAGTTTACGACACCTCCGGAACCTACACCGGCACGCTCGCCGCCTGGAACGGTTGCGACAGCATCGTACAACTCAATCTGACCGTCATCCCGGCAGACACCACCAGCCTGGCCGCCACCATTTGCGAAGGCGAAACCCTCGAAGTGGGCGGACTACTGTTTGCCACTACCGGCTATTACGAAGTGCCGCTCAGCAGTCAGGTGGGCTGCGACAGCCTCGTACAACTCGACCTGACGGTCATCCCCCGGGACACCACGGAGTTTTCGGAAGTAATTTGCGAAGGTGACACGGTGGAAATCGGCGGCCAACCCTTCTCTTCGAGCGGGCTGTACGAGGTACTGCTCAGCGGTCAGCAGGGTTGCGACAGCCTCGTGCGGCTCGACCTGACGGTGATGCCCCTCACGGTGCTGCAAACCGACAGCGCCGTTTGCGAAGGCGGTTCCGTTTTTTTCGGCGGCCAAATGCTGTCCGTGCAAGGCACTTATACAGATACTTTGGCCAACCAGGATAATGAATGTGACACGTTGCTTATTTTGAATTTGACGGTATGGCCGCTGCCCGAACTGACCATCCAGACCACCGGCAATGTTTGCAGCGGAGAACCTTTGCTCCTCTCGGCCAATGCCACCGGCACCACATTCCTCTGGTCAACCGGCGAAACGCAACCCGCCATCACGGCCACTCAAACGGCCACCTATTCGGTCACGGCTACCAATGCGCAGGGATGCACAACCAGCGATTCGGTGGAGGTGGATTTTTCGGAACAACTCTCCGTCTCCCTGAGTACCGAAGCTCCCTCCTGCCACGGCTTGGCAGACGGCTTTATCGATATCCCCGATGTCGCAGGAGGCACACCACCCTATTACTACTCCGTAAATGGTGGCCCCGAAGGCCAAACGCCTTTCTTTGGGCAACTGGGCGGCGGCACCTACCTCGTCGTGGTCAACGATGCCAAGGGCTGCGAATGGTCGGAAGTGGTCACCTTGACCGAACCTGCCGATTTTGAAATAGACGCGGGGGCTGACCAAACGATTGAATTGGGCGGGGAAGTGCAACTCCAGGTTTCTGCCACGCAACTGGTGGACAGCATCTGGTGGCTGCCGCCTGACGGGCTGGCCTGTAGTTCCTGCCTGACCACCCTGGCCATGCCACATGAAAGCACTTTGTACCAGATATTCGCACTGAACCAGGCTGGCTGTCCGGCCATGGACGAGGTTTTTGTGCGGGTGGACAAACGGGCGGCGGTCTATGCCCCGACCGCTTTCTCCCCCAATACCGACGGCATCAATGATGCCTTCACTTTGTTTGCCGGGAAAGACGTGGCAGAGGTGGAGTACTTAGCCATTTTCGACCGTTGGGGAGGAATGGTGTTCGAGGCGGAAAACCTGGTCCCGAACGACCTGGCAGCAGGTTGGGACGGCACCTGGCGGGGAAAAGATGCCTCGCCTGGGGTGTATGTTTGGCTGGCCCGTTTGAAGCTGATAAACGGAGCACTTATTTTGGAAAAGGGGGAGGTGAATTTGGTGCGATAATATTTCTGGCCTTTGAAACCCCATCCCCAAGTTTCCATTCAAAAAAAACAGTTCTATGTTGATTTTTGTGGGAAAGACCTAATAAAAGCTAAGGAAAGATGACAAAATAAATTTAGAACTTGTCTAGAATTCCATTGGTTCAGGGCTTTACGCTTTTCTATGATGAGCGTATACTCCTCATCTGTAATGTCTGGTGCTTCGAGCAGCAAACGCTGCAAGCCGGTCAGAGTAGCTTCATGCGGGGCCTTATTGTGTTTATTTTTTAACTTCTTCTTTCCCGGCTTTTGCCGTTTACCTTGTTGCTGATTTTAATTTTTGAATACTAGGAATGCGAGGAATTCCTTTTTCAGATTTTCGGGCAACTTGTTGTATTGCTTTAAAATGAGCTGTTTAGTCATTTTTCCATTTTTCAAGGATTAGCCCGATTGAGTTAGCGGCACATTCCCAATTTGAAAAAAGCCGGAAATATTTGGTAATCCTGTGGTTGCCAGGCCAGCTTTTGTCTATCAGGTTCCCTTTCCTTAATTTCAGCCCTTCAATAATCAATCGAGTGTGTAACAAATTTATGGGGCCGCACTGCCGAACTCCAGTCCGGCGGCACCCTGGTACCGGCAAGACCCCCATATTTTGCTACCCACCCAAATCAATCGAACATGAGAATTGTCCTGACACCCTTTCTGCTGCTGTTCGTGGCTGTAACTATGGTGGCCCAGGCGCCCACCGCCCAAAAGCAGCTCTCCCACGAGGAACTCGTCACCTGGAAACAAATTCAGAATTCGCAGATTTCCAACGATGGCCTGTGGGTCTCGTACTCGCTGAAAGCCGAAGAGGGGGACGCGGTGCTCAATGTCTGGAATGCGCAAACCGGCGAAACCCATAGCTTCGACCGCGGCGAAACGGGCCGTTTCAGCGCGGGCAGCAAGTTTCTCGTTTTCAAAATAAAACCCTTTGCAGATTCACTGAAAGCGCAAAAAAGGCGCAAGGTCGAAAAGGACGAAATGCCGCGGGACACGCTCGCCATTTTGCAACTGGCCGATCTGTCTTTGGTGAAAATACCGGAGGTAAAATCCTTTTCCCTGCCGGAGAAATGGGACGGATGGCTCGCCTACCACAAAGAAGCGGAGCGTAAAAAAAAGGAAGAACCTGCACCCGATTCGACCAATGTGGGTGCAATAGATTCCACCCGGGTCGCCGCAGTGCCGGATTCGATTCAGACGGAAAAAGAAAAGGTGAAAAAGCCGAAAAAAGAGAGCAAAAAGAATGGCACCAAACTCGTGCTGCGCGAGCTGGCCACGGCAGACGAAACGGTGGTTTCTTTTGTCAAAAATTACAGCATGGCCGAAAAAGGTCCGCGGGTGCTCATCGTCAGTACCGGCGACGGCGAAGCCTTTCTCGAAGGAGTGTATTTGTTCGATTGCGGGAAAAAAGAACTGAAACCCATGTTCCGGCAAAAGGGCGAATACAAACAACTTGCGTTTGATGAAAAAGGTACACAGCTTGCGTTCCTGGCGAACCTCGACACGGCAGATGCGCAGATTCCGCCCTTCGGTCTTTTGTATTGGACCGATGGGCAGGATTCGGCACGACTTATCGCCGACACGGCGTCTGCTTTTCTGCCGGAGCATTGGCTGATTAGTGAAAACGCCCGCCCCGTTTTTTCAAAAGACGGCGCCAAAATGTTCTTCGGCATGGCACCGCCGCCCATTTTGCAAGACACCAATTTGCTCGACGAAGAAATCGTAAACGTGGAGGTGTGGAGCTACAACGACGGCCGCCTCCACACCAACCAAAAGATGTTGCTGGACCGGGAGAAAAAGCGAAGCTATGACGTGGTGTGGCGCATCGCCGGAAACGAGTTTGTCCCCCTTGCCTCGAAAGATATGCCCGAAATGGTTTTCGAAAGCGAGCGCAACGCAGAAGTGTCGCTCGGCTACACCGAGGAGCCCTACCTCCAGCTCATTTCATGGGAAGGCTCTGCACGCAAAGACCTCTACCTCGTGGATGTAAAAACGGGAGATAGAAAAGAAATCGTCAAAGGGCTTCGCGGCTATCCCCGCCTCTCTCCCGGTGCCAATTTTGCTTGGTGGTACAGCGATATGGACAGCGCCTGGGTCACTTATTCCATAAAAACCGGAACACTTTCAACAGTGACAACCAATGAAGCCCATCCCTTTTACAACGAGTTGAACGACGTGCCCAATTACCCCCGGTCTTACGGT
>CAZPHZ010000304.1:0-4024 GCA_964586035.1 uncultured Saprospiraceae bacterium | reverse complement strand
AATAAAATACCGCAGCGGCCGACCGATGGAGCGCGCCAACCGGATGGTTTTACCCTCCACGGAAATGAGCGCAAATTGTCCGTCGATTTTCCGGACGACTTCAGCATCGCCTGATTTGAGCAATTCCCGCGCTTCGTCGTTGCTCATGTTGTGGATGATGTTCTTTTCGGGATGGGTCAGGTCGATGACCTTGCTGATGTACTCGTGGTTCATGAATTAAATTGATTTGATGAAATGAGCTGGTCATAATTTTATACAAAATCAAAAATACGACAATCGAAAGAAGTAGTGAGATTGATTGATATACGATTTTAGATTACATGATTCTTGATTTATGATCGGAGTTGCCCGCATTATTTTTTGCCACATTCAGTTTTTAAACTGGTCACGAAAATAGAAATGAGTTCGTTTCTTTCAGATTGATTCTGCCCCTCTTGCTTCCCCATAGTTAAGAGCTGGCGATGTGCCGGAGCGCAGTAATTGACCTCCGCGATGCCTGGCAGAGGCCATCTTCGGCAGCGCTTCGGCCAAGTCTATGATTCCCGAAGCAAATTCAATAAGCCTGTTTTCTAATTTTTCAGGAGTCATATCTTACAAACGAAATCAAAAATCATTTAATCGCAAATCGCAAATCACCCAGAAGAAAGAAACAAGCAACCCAAAAGACATTTACTCCCCTCCCGTCCCCTCCACGATATTTAAATACCTATCCGCCACAATATTATTAAAAACCTCTATCCTTCCGTCCGGCCAAATAATTTCGAGCCTGTCCACCTGGGTCTGGCTTCCCAGCCCGATGTGCACCCGCGGGTCGCTAAAACTAAGGTAAGAATTGCCCGGCTGGTGCAACAACACCTGTTTTTTCCCTCCGGCAGTCACGGTTATTTTGGCACTCGGCCAGGCAGGTGTACCATTGGCTGCGAGCAGCACCAACCCTGACCAATGGTTGCCGTTTTTGTTTTCATTGCGCAGCAATGCCGGCGAGGCTTTCAGGTCCACATGCGACACGATGAGGTCAAGATCGCCGTCATCGTCGTAATCCCAGGCAGCGGCCCCGCGGCCGGAGCGTTTTTGGTAAAAATACGGCCCGGCCTCAGCGGCTGCATCGGTGAAATGACCGGAGCCATCGTTTTTTAACAACAACGGCAATTGCTCTTTCAGCACTTCTGCGGCACCGTTGGCAGAAAAAATGTCGAGGTCTCCGTCGTTATCATAGTCGAATAGGATGGCCGCCCAACCCCCTTTTCCATTGAATGCAGCCGCTACCCCACTCTTTTGAGTAATATCTTCAAAAAGGCCATCGCCTTTATTGCGGTACAACGCCCCGTATTTCAGGTCGGTCACCAACACGTCGATGAGGCCGTCGCCATCCACATCGCCGAGGGCGGGGTGCATGGAGCCGGTGACTTCACCGCCATCGTTCACAGCGATGCCTGCGGCAATACCGTTTTCCGTAAAACCTGAAGGGCCATCGTTGCGAAAAAGAAAATGGGCCTGGTGGTCGTTGCCCTGCAGGATGTCCATGTCCCCGTCGTTGTCACTGTCAAAAACAGTCAGCCCCATACATTTCGAATCGGGAAAGTACAAGCCACTTTGGGCGGTGACATCCTCGAACCGGCCACCAGTGGTCTGCCGGTATAGGAAAGAAGCCTGCCCGCGATATTCCGAGGGGTGCGGCATCCAGTCGGGATGGCCGGGAGACTTATGTGCAGGGTCGAAAGCGAGGAAATTGCCGGTCATCACGTCCAGTAAACCGTCGTGGTCGTAATCCCAAAAGGCCGCTCCCACGCTCCATTTGGTGAAACCATTGAGGGAATCGGGGCCTTGCAGGCCGGTTTTCGCCGTGGCATTGTGGAAAGTGCCGTCGCCCATATTTTCAAAAAAAACATTGGGGCCATAGTTGAGAAGATACAAATCCATGTCACCGTCTTTGTCCCAATCGACAGGGGCAGCGGCCATGCTCCAGTGGCGGTCGTCGAGGCCTGCCTGGCCGGCTACTTCGGTGAAAGTGCCGTCGCCGTTGTTGCGGTAAAGTTCATCGGGTGTATTTTCAAAAATCTTACCCTCCGGGTCGCTGATGCCGTCGAGCCAGGTGCCGTTCAGCAGGTACAAATCCTGGTCGCCGTCGCCGTCGTAGTCGAATACCGTGACGCCGGAGCCGCTGCTTTCCAGAATGTTTTCGTAAGTCGTATCGCCGAAATTGTATTTGAAATGGATACCGGCCTCCTCTGTGGCATCGGTAAAAACGCCCTTCGGAGATGTACCACAAGATGTGAATGCCAAAGCCACACAGCTGGCGAAAAGTATAAGGAGGATATTAGGATACCGGAACATAAAAACAGGATGATTCATTTGTCATCAAACGTATAACATCAAACCTATAAGGTTTAACCTCTCCGCAAACAACGAAGCCCCACAAGCGGCAACCTGCGAGGCTTCGGTATTCCGGCGAAGTTGCCGCTAGGCTACCACCTCGCCCTGCAATACACGGCGCATGGTTTCGCCGATGGTCGCCGGAGAATTGACGACGTGGATGCCGCACTCGGTCATGATTTTCATTTTGGCGGCAGCCGTATCATCCGCCCCACCAATGATGGCACCTGCGTGACCCATCTTGCGGCCTTTCGGTGCCGTTTGCCCGGCGATAAAACCCACCACAGGTTTGGTGCCGTGATCTCTGACATAATGGGCAGCTTCCGCCTCCATACCACCGCCGATTTCGCCAATCATGACGATGCCGTCGGTACCGGGGTCGTTCATAAAAAGTTCGACTGCCTCTTTGGTAGTAGTGCCGATGATGGGGTCGCCACCGATGCCGATGCAGGTGGACTGGCCCATGCCGGCTTTGGTCACCTGGTCCACGGCTTCGTAGGTCAACGTGCCGGAGCGGCTGACGATGCCGATGCGGCCAGGCTTATGTATGAAACCGGGCATGATGCCGCATTTGGCCTCGCCCGGAGTGATGACGCCGGGACAGTTGGGCCCCACGAGGCGGCAGTCTTCAAAATCTTCGAGATAGGATTTCACTTTCACCATGTCCTGCACGGCGATGCCCTCGGTGATGCAAATGATGACCTTTATTCCGGCAGCAGCGGCCTCCATGATGGCGTCCGGTGCGAATGGCGGCGGTACGAAAATGACCGACACATCGGCACCGGCTTTGTTCACGGCGTCTTCCACGGTGTTGAACACCGGGCGGTCGAGGTGGGTCTGACCACCTTTGCCGGGGGTCACACCTCCCACCACATTGGTGCCGTATTCTATCATCTGGCTGGCGTGAAAAGTGCCTTCTTTTCCAGTGAATCCCTGGACGATGACTTTCGAGTTTTTATGGACTAATACAGACATTTCTTGATTTATAATTTATGGGTTTACTTGTTCATTTTTCATCGGGAATGACGTACACGTCCTCATCCTTTTTGTGCATGTTGTATTTTTCCCGGGCAAACTTCTCTTTGTTGTTCTGGACGTTTTGCTGGTCTTGTTTCGCCTCTTTTATTTTTTCTTCGTAATAGGTTTTGTCGTGTTCGAGGCGGTTGAGCGATTTGCCGAGTCTGAATTGCGTCAGCAAATCATGCCTATCGAGAAAAATCATCAAAATGGCAAAGATGAGCAAAGCCAGCACATACTTATTGCGCAGCGGCTTCGGAAGCTTACTCATAAATACGTGAAACGGATTGATGGTACGTCTGGAAGCCATGACAAAGATGTTGAATTAGAGACAAAGCTATCAGTTCCATACCAATCTGCCACCAAAAACCAGCTTAATCCTAAGTTTCTGTCGGCAATCACCGGGTAAGCAAAGATTTCCCCGGATAAACCGCGGCCTCCCCCAAATCTTCTTCGATGCGCATCAACTGGTTGTATTTCGCAATCCGGTCGGAGCGGGACGCGGAGCCGGTTTTTATCTGGCCGGTGTTCAGCGCCACGGAAAGGTCGGCAATGGTGGTGTCCTCCGTTTAGCCGGAGCGGTGGCGGATGCAGGCGGTAGAAGCACGCCGGTCGGCCAAGGTCGCCGCATCGG
>CAZPHZ010000303.1:0-4024 GCA_964586035.1 uncultured Saprospiraceae bacterium | reverse complement strand
GGTGTTTATTCTGTTACCGTCATTGACGATAACAGCTGTTCAGAAACGGCTTCAATAGATATCGGATTTACACCTACGGTGAAATTGGAATTCGGTACCATCCCCGGCGTTACCGAAACCTGGCAGACGGTGGCCCTGGACCAGTCATACAACGATATGGTGGTGGTAGCGAGCATCGAGTTGGGGGACGTTTTCCCGCCCTCATTGGTGACAAGGGTGCGGCATGCATCAGGAAATACTTTCGACCTTAAAGTGCAAGTGGCGGGATCCGATGAGGGCATCGCCGGACCGGTCTCGGTGCATTACCTCGTGGCGGAAGCGGGTGTGTACACCATGCCCGGGCACGGGATTAGGTTTGAAGCCAGGAGCTTTACCAGTCGAAAGACTTCCCGAAGCGGCCAATGGCGTTTCGAACCGCATAGCTATTCACAGGCCTATGAAAAACCTGTAGTACTTGGCCAGGTGATGAGCTATAACGATCCAGCATGGTCGGTTTTTTGGGCCAGCAAAAACGGCATTCGCAATGCTCCCCCTTCACGGGGAAGTTTTGCTGCGGGCCTCCAGATTGCCGAAGACAGACAGTCAGTTTCCCGCCTACCCGAAACCGTT
Source organism: uncultured Saprospiraceae bacterium (assembly GCA_964586035.1). GTDB lineage: Bacteria > Bacteroidota > Bacteroidia > Chitinophagales > Saprospiraceae > UBA6168. The sequence goes on along the minus strand of CAZPHZ010000303.1, from coordinate 3,415 downwards.
GGCTACTTTGTTTTCGAAACTGCGGCAGGCACCCTGAACGGACAGAAATACGTCGTGGCTGTGGGAGATGACTTCGTTCAGGGAGTGGCAGATAATACCGAGGGTTATCCCTATTTATTGGAAGGATTTAGCGGGCTGAATGGTGCCATTGTGAGTTCTGCAGGCATGGACAGTGACGAGGGGGCATGGCCGGTAATAAAGAGCCTGCCCGAAGATGAAACAGTAATAAATCTCTGCGTATTTGAGGATCAGATATCTGACGCAGAGCGCCAGCATACTACCGAACAGGTGGCATTCATCGTCTTTGGCGATGGCCTGCCAGTTGCACACAATAATAGTGACGACCAGCCTCCTTTTAATGGCAACCCGGATGGTTTGGATCCGTTGAGGGTATTCCCCAATCCGGCAGGGGAGATGATAACATTAGAATTCGAGCAAAAGAACTCAGGAGGACCCGACCTCCTTCTTACAGATGTATTCGGGAGGATATTAGTATACCGCACCTTGCTTCCGGCCGAGCCGGGGTTGCGCAGCGTAACAATGGATGTGAGCACTCTGAAACAGGGGTGTTATTTTGCCCAAATTATTGAGAGCGACTTCCATAGAACCGCAAAAATTATCAAGGCCGGGGGGCTACATTAATAAAAACTATGAACACCGCCGTCCGAACCCGGCGAACAAACACTCCTTGTTTTTTAGGGACAAAACAATTGGCCGGTGGCATTTGCCACCGGTTTTTTTTATTGAAATTTGTGTCCGCTTGAAATGTACATAAATGGCCGTTTGCCATTATTAAAACTATCTATTATGGCAAAATCTGGAAAAATGAAAAATCCACAGACACCGGGGAGAAAGAATAAACGCCCGGCAAAAAACCGTAAACAGCAACTCATTGTAGGGTTGATGATAGTGGCGTTGGTGGCTATGTTTTTGCCCAACATTCTACCCTCGTTTCACGGGGGCAAGCGTGCCCGGAACTTCATCCCCTCGAAAAAAATGAACACCATGCCGGAGCCAAAATTTACCAAAGAGGGAACCCTGTCTTTTGTCAGCGGTGAAACGGGCGAGACAATTCGTACCATCGACATGGAGAAGGCGGACAACGACATGGAGCGGCAGTTTGGCCTCATGTACCGCAAGTCGATGCCTGACAGTGAAGGTATGCTCTTTCTTTTCAACAAAGCAGAGCCACAAAGCTTCTGGATGCATAACACCTACATCTCGCTCGACATCCTGTTTGTGGATGCCAACCGCCACATTTTGAACATCCATAAAAACGCTAAAACACTGTCTGATAAGCCCCTGCCTTCCGATGGAAATGCGCAATATGTGGTGGAAGTCATTGGTGGCTTTTGCGATAAATACGGAGTTAAACCAGGCGACATTATTAAATGGCAGTAAGATTTGTTTTTTTTTACGAAAAAATCACCGCTTTGCTCAAACTGATTTTTATCGCCAAACCGTGGTCGCAATAAAATGATCCTTTGAAATTCCATTCATTTGCAAAATTACCCACCGCTCAGCGCCTGAAGGGTTCATTTTATTAAGCTGATTTTTGTCATAAGCTGCTGTGATTCAAACAGTAAGGTTTGATGTTAGTTGAAATGTGCCTACCTTTGCATTGCAAAAACAAATGTAAAATGCATTTTGCATCTGCCATCCAATCCAACAGAATGACATGGGACTAATGCAAGAACAGCCCTTAACCTGCCCACCAAATTCCCTGCACGAATAATCAATACAATCGAATATTACTGATTACTACCATTTTATCAAACCTTTTAATTCTCTTACGATGTTGAAAAAATCATTTTCTAAGACTAAACCTGTATGTAAGGTTACTTTCACCCTGCCCGTCGAAGCAGTTAAAGGTGGAAAAGATGTGCGTATTCTCGGCGACTTTAACCAATGGAGTTGGGAAAATGGCTTTCAAATGAAGGCCGGCAAATCCGAATTCTCCACTGCCGTGGAACTCGAAGCGGGCCGGGACTACCAGTTTCGCTACCTGATCGACAACCACATTTGGGAGAACGATTGGAAAGCCGACAGATACGAACCGGCTGCTTTTGGCGAATACAATTCTGTCGTCACTGTAAAACCTCCGGCAAAAAAAGCCGCACCAAAGAAGGCTGTAGCTAAGGCCGCCACTAAACCGGCAGTAAAAAAAGCTGCAAAACCCACGGCCACCAAAATAGTTGCTGACAAGCTGACCAAAGTGGAAGGCATCGGCCCAAAAATCTCCAAATTGCTGGCAGGTGCCGGTATCACCACATTTGCAGGACTGGCCAAAGCAAAGGTGAGCACGCTCAATAGTGTACTCGAAGCTGCTGGCAGCCGGTACAAGATGCACGACCCATCCACCTGGTCAGAGCAGGCTGCTCTCGCTGCCAAAGGAGATTGGGCTCAACTGGAAAAGCTGCAAAAGCAATTGAAAGGCGGCAAGAAATGAGAAACGGAAATTCTCGCCGGTCTTTTTTTTAAAGAAATTGAAACGGTGCTTCTGAAAGGGAGTGCCGTTTTTCTATTTTAGCCAAAATATTACAAATGAAATACTTACTCGTACTCATTCTCCCTGCTTTTCTTTCTTCTTGCCACGCCATTAAAAAAGTGGAACAGGAAGCCAACAGTATCAACCTGTTTAATGGCAAAGACCTGACTGGCTGGACCGTGAACGGCCGCGAGAAATGGTACGTCGAAGACGGCGACCTCATCTGCGAAAGCGGGCCGTACAAAGAATACGGCTATTTGACTACCAATGCCTCATTCAAGGATTTCGACCTGAGTTTAGAATTCAAACAGGAATCCAACGGCAACAGCGGCGTGTTCTTCCGCTCTTCCATCGAGGGCGTGAAAATTAGCGGATGGCAGGCCGAGGTAGCCCCCATGGGGAACCATACCGGCGGCATATATGAGAGCTATGGCCGTGGGTGGCTCATTCAACCAACGGCGGCCCTGGACCATGTACTGAAAGAAGGCGATTGGAACACCATGCGCATCAAAGCGGTGGGGGGCAAGGTGACCACCTGGCTCAATGGCATCAAAATGATTGCCCTGGATGATGAAAAAATAGGGAAGGCTGAGGGACAGTTCGCACTGCAAATCCACTCCGGGGGGGGCATTAAAGTGCGCTGGCGCAATATCAGGGTGGAGAAGCTGTGAGGTTCGGTAGGGTGAGAATTTTGAGTTCAACTCTCCGAAAGAGATACCGGAGGCATAGAAATTAATGTACAACAGGAAGGCTTGCCTCGTCACAGGGCGTAAACAAAAATGAATATACTTTATTTGACGTTTGGCCCAGTCAAATACTTTCCGTCGGGTAATGACATGGAAGTATAAAGGCCAGGTCGGGATTAGTAAGTATTACTCAACCTTCCAAACCCTCTCGACCTCCTCAACCATTTTCTCATTCCACCGA
>CAZPHZ010000302.1:0-4024 GCA_964586035.1 uncultured Saprospiraceae bacterium | reverse complement strand
GACTGCGGCAACTGTCCTTACCGCAAAGGCTGCGTGGACAGCAGGGGAATCAAGAGCGCAAACAAAATAATGCTAATGGCCGCCACTGCATTCAACTTGAAAGAATGGTGAAATACTTAGTCAATAACGGCCTTTTTTCAAATATATGGCGAAACCTGTACCCTGCCAGCTGGTGGGACATGTCATTCGGATTTTCTACTTTTAGGAATATTTTTTTGGCGCCTGTCCTTGCCGCACAACCTGCGCTTTGTTTCACGGGGTTCTCAGGTGTTTGGAAACAGGCTCATTGTGTTAAATCAATTAGAACAAAAAAAATAAAGCTGATAACAGTTAAGGCTCACCATGGCGGGATGGTGTGCAGCCGGGCGATGGCGGCAGTAAGCGGAGGCGGAGGCCGTATTCACTGACATCGGGCAGGCGGTGGTTGGAGACGGCTGTTTTGCGGGTGTAGCGGCCGGGGTATTCGACGAACATCAACCGCAGAATAATAGAAATTCGGTAAATTAGCGTCCGGAATATCTGTCATCAAACAGAAACAATATGCAATCTGCAAAACTCAGAAAGTTTCTATTGCCCATCGGGCTGCTCGTCATCGCGGCCGGTTATCTTTTATCGCGTTTTAATCCATCCATGTCCAATCTGGGAGATTTCATAATTGGCCTCGGTGCAGCCTTCGTATTATCTGCTTTGTTTTTTGCGTTAAAAGCGAAGCCCGGCCATTAGGGGCTGGTGCCGCGCCCTTTGTTGCGGAATCGGAGCGAGGAATCGCAGTTGGCCGAACCATCGCAGGCACGCCGGATCATTGCGGGAGTAACCGGAAACGATCCAAACAATACGGAACTATGAAATTGGCAGCGCAAATCGCAAAGCATTACCGGGAGTTTCACTTTGGCGGCAATCCCCCCCTGCTCTTAATTTAAGAACATCAGCCGTCCTTTTTCGTCCAATTCTTGAAAAGATAGAAAACAGACACCATAAAAAATACTCCTCCCAGTACCGCCACCAATGACGAGCCGGCAGGAAAATCAAAGTGATACGAAACATTCAACCCGAAAAATGCTCCGAGAAAGCTGATGATGATGGCAATTACCGTAGCGCCCCAATTTGTCTTCGTCAACATGAGGGCACTCACAGCAGGAATGATGAGAAACGAAAACACAGGAATTACACCGCTTGTGCGCACAGCAAAAACAATGGCAAGCCCAATAGAAAGGTAAAAAATAAAATTCCAGACTCTAAACAATTTGTCTTTTCTGAATGCGCTGGCTTCTATATTGGTATCATCGTTTTCAAAACTTTCGGTGAGGAGAAAAAACTTTTTGTAAAATAGGAGATGAAGCAATACAATCGCACCGAAAATGATACCTATGATTTTTATTTGCGGCCATTGAATTGAAAGGATATTTCCAAACAACACTTCTTGAATGTCAGAATCTCCGTGCGGAGTTTTGGAAATGAGCATAACCGTTGCGGCTGATGTCACTGCATAAATTATCCCGATGATAGCTTCTAATTTTAACCGCTTGTCACGGATTTGTATGAGCGACATCAGGAGTGCACCCATGAGGGCAAACAGAATCGGGATAATGGTTTTTCCGTAGCCCACATAATCGGAATATGCAACACCGAGGGAAGAAATCTGGCCGAGCGCGAGGTCAACAAATACAATTCCTCTGCCCACCACATGCACGCCGAGGTAGGAGAGCAACAGGCCAATGATGATGCTGACGGCAAATGCCTGCACCATAAAATCTAATTGAAACATGCTGAACATAAGCGAGAGAATTTAGAGTTAATTGTAACCTCTTACCACCCCGACTTGTAATTGCCGAAGGCAATATGCACCGTCACGTGGGCACTTTTTCAGCTTCCATGACAAAGCGGGCCCTATCGGGAATGACAAATCAGGGAGTGGCAAACAGTTGCGAATTATTTTGAAATCATTTCAAGGCTTCCCTGAACAAATTGATGTTGAAATCGAACAGGTCGAAATAAGTTTTTATGGAATCGAACGCGCCAACTGACGTGGCAAGTACGAGTGTTTTCGCTCCTGTTTGTTTCGACACTACATTGGATGAAGAAGTACTAAAATAAGGCGAAGTCATGATCACCTTGATGCTGTTTTCTTTTATTTCTTTTATGATTTTCACTAATTGCATCGGCGTGGGCGGGATGCCGGGTTTTGGTTCCAGAAAATCTACAATGTTCAATCCGAAGCGGTTCTCGAAATAACACCACTCGTTGTGGTATGCAATCACTTTGGTTCCATTAAAGCCTGCCATTGCAGAATTCCAGGATTTCATCCTCTTATCGATTTGCTCAATGAATTTTTTCAAATTGGTCTCGAAGAAGTTTTTGTTTTCCGGAGAAATCTTTTCAAGCCCATTGCAAATGTTACGGGCGATAATTTTTCCGTTCAGCGGGTCGAGCCAGTAGTGGGGATTTCCATAGATGTGAATGTCGCCTTCCGCACGGTTGATGGAAGAAGGGACCTGCATCAGTGTTACTCCAACCGATGCGTCCACATAACCATCGCTCCCCTTCTGAATCTTTTTGTTTTTTGAACTCATCAGCAAGGAAGGTGACCACCCGCTTTCTAAATCAAGCCCCAGTGTGACGTACAAATCGGCATACGAAAGCTTGATGATGTAGCTCGGCTTTGGGTCCACGAAGTGGGGGTTCTGGTAGCCCGTCGCAATGGAGAACACGTCCACTTTATTGCCGCCGATAATTTCAGCTATGCTTCTGGTGTCCTGGGTTGTCGTGACAACGTGGATCGTTTTGGAAAAAGAGAGGTTTGCAGAAATTATTACTGCCACTATGGCAAAAACGATTTTTGATTTCATATTTAATTTTATTGAAATGAAGTTGATATCAGGTCATCTGGTGAATTGGCTATTAATACATGTGCGCTCCGTGGGACCCTATGACAAAGATCCATCGCAGCCATGCCCGTGTGAAATTTTTCTGGTTGCTGTTTTCGGGCAATGCTTCATTCATCGTGGTGTATTTCCCTTCCATCTCTATTTTCTGAAATTCGGTCAGGTACCAGCCGAGCGTGATGGAACCGGATTTTCGGACAAACCGGGCCGAGTAAGGTGCGTTGGAGTAATTGAAACAGCCAGCAAGAAACCAACGCCTTGCCACCTGCACGTTCAGTAGGGAGTAAAACCCCAGTGCATTCACGGTATTCGTGTCGAGGTCCGCATGGCTGTAATAAAATTCATTCTGAAATGTAACCGACTTGTAAGTGTTGTATTGTATCGGTTTCCATTTGTAAGTTAGGTCCACCGCGCCCATGCTCGTGGTTTTCCTCATTGGATTTTCCCCTCTCATTCCAGTCAGACCAAGCTCCAAAGTAGCGTCTGGGGACAAGTCCCAGAAGTTTTTCAGATGGGCCAGATAAAGGTAATTGTTTCCCTTGCTCCGGGCGAAACCAGGACTCTCGCTTGAAACATCAGTTGCTTCAAAAGTCAGTTCCTGAAAAAAGACGTGGTTTGGCAAAAGCCAGCTCAGTGACAGGCCGTCACCTTTCAATCCTTCTTCACCGAAAAAACTTACATACGCATCGGGCATGTCAATGAATGGAAGGGCGTGAGGGTGTATGGGATTCACCCGCCCCAACATTTGCCTGAACCTGCCTACTTTCAATTGGAGATGCGCAGGCAGCGACAAGGTGGTGAGATAACCTTCTTCAACCTCATTGGTGAACTCCCCTGTAGTTTCATCTTCGCCCACCGAATAAAAAAAGTCAGCGCGGGCGTAAGGATCAACCACTGACTGAAACGAAAACTCGGTTTCGTGCAAGACGGCATCGAATTGATGATCGCCGAAACTGCGGTACAATAGACGAAAATCCCCGATCACACTTATCTTGGGATTTGCAGAAGCCGCCACCCGCTGCTGCATTGGTGGCGGAGTTTGTTGTTGAAGGTCATTCTGGATTTGCAATATCAGAAGTGAATCAGACTTTGTGCTATCCACCTGAGCCTTAGCCTGCAGTGCACTCAACACAGACGCGAGC
>CAZPHZ010000301.1:0-4042 GCA_964586035.1 uncultured Saprospiraceae bacterium | reverse complement strand
TTCCCGTGTTATCTGGTATGGAAACTTTCGGATTCGGCTCCGAGTATACGATTTCCTTTAATGGGATACAAGAGGTGGGTGAAACTTTAACACCGGAAATCTTTGAATTGTATTCTATCTTCCAATCCGCCACCAAAATAAAAAACGCCTTGCAAACATGAAATCTGCAAGGCGTTTTTCGCACAGGTACGGGAGTTGGAGGCTTATGCCTTCTTCTTCCCGGGGCGGATGAATTTTTTCTCTTTGATGCGGGCCTTTTGGCCGATGGCATCGCGCAGATAAAACAACCGGGCACGGCGCACTTTGCCGCGCTTCAGCACTTGTATTTCGGTGATGTTCGGAGAAACCAAAGGGAAGATACGCTCTACCCCCACGCCGCCGGAAATCTTGCGCACGGTGAAGGTTTTGGTGGCGCCTTTGCCTTTGATTTGGATGACATTTCCACGGAATATCTGAATCCGCTCTTTGTCACCTTCGATAATTCTATAGTTTACGGCCACATTGTCACCGGCACGGAAAGCGGGGTAGTTGAGTTCTTTTGAGAATTGTTCCTCAACGAATTTTATGGCGTCCATTTCTTTACTGTTTTGCTTGTTTAATTCCAAAGAGGCGCAAAGGTAAGTATTTTTTATTCCTGGTAAACCCTTTGATTAAATTTCGCTAAATTTTTATTGACGGCCGCAACCACCAACTACCTACCGAATAAGCGTGGCAAAACCTTTTTGTTCGAAAAGCTTGCCGCGAGGCCCCTTGAAGGAGACGAGGCAAACATATACGCCGCCCGGAGCCTGCCTGCCGGTGTTGTTTATCCTGCCATTCCAAGGTTCTTTGGGGTCGGTGGTTTCGAAAATCTGTTGGCCCCATCTGTCCCATATTTCCAACCGGAAATTGGCGATGCCGCGCGTAACACCTGTTCCTTTGAAAAAGTCATTCACCGTGTCTTCGTTGGGTGTGAAGGCGTTGGGCAGGAAAAAAGTCACTTTGGGCTCTACGTCTATGTATTGAATCAAGGTGTCGAGACAATATTCCGGGTGTGTGACGATGAGCTTTACCTCGTGGACTCCCGTATCGGGGAAGGAATAATCGAAGTCCGGACTTTGAGACACCAGCCGGTCATTGACGTACCAATCCCAATGCACCGCGTCGATGGACTGGTCGATGAAGCTCACTTCCGGGTGGAAGTTATCGGGGTTAGCCGGTTCGAAAAAGAAATCTGCCACTGGTGGTGCAAGTATCTGAATCAGGTCTTTATAAATGGTATCGGTGTGGCAGCCTATTGGGGAGGTAATGCTAAGGCCCACATCAAAGAGGCCCTCGGTCCGGTAAATATGCGTCGGGCTGATGACTGTGCTGGAATCGCCATCACCAAAGCTCCATCGGATGTCATATGTTGGGTCGATGGGGGAGGAGAGGTTGTTGAAAAATAGCTCTGCCGGGGCGCAACTGACTGTGTCATTGGGCCTGACCAATAGGAGTGCTGGAATTGGTTTGTACACCACTGCACGGGAGGTGTCTCTGGAGCAGCCGTGCTCATCCCATATTTTCAGGCTGACGGGCACTACCCCCGGTTCGTTGTAAATGTGAACGGGGTTGGCAAAAGTGGTGTCGATGTTGCCGTCGCCGAAGCTCCATTGAAACGATTCGATAATTCCCGGCCCGTTTATAAAAGACAGGTTTTTGAAATTCACAGGCCCTGAGACACAGGTGTCGTAGTTATATTCAAAAGCGGGAACCAATTCCGGATAAATTTCTATAAAAAGAGAGGCCGTATCGCCGCAGTCGGTGTTGGGGTTGAGAAGCAAAAGGCCTTCGTAAGTTCCTGTTTCAGGGAAAGTCACCTCGACGTCCCAGGAATCGTAAACGTGGATGCTGTCTCCGATATTGAATTCCCAACGCCATTCGCTGATATTACCGACGTTGCTGCTCAGGTTATTCAGACTAATGGTGGGGTCGCCGCATGTGCGCACAAAATAGCTGTCGTTCACTCCATCGACGCCTTCGCCGCCGATGCTTGCATCGATGAGGGGTTCGCAATTCGCTACATTGAATTGGAAGTCGCGCCGCACAACGCTGAGCAATTGCCCGTTGCGGTATTCGTAAATGCACACCGCCACGGAAAATTGCCCCTGCACCGTCGGTGTGCCCGTGAGGATGCCCGTGACGGGGTCGATAGTTACCGGCGGGCTTCCACCCATCGGGTCCAGAGGGCTGTATGGGGGATTGACGTAGCCGGCCAGCTCGTAAGGCGGAGGGCAGGCGGGGTCAGGGGCGATGCCGTCACAGGCGTTGGGGTCGCCACCGCCGAGGCCGCCGAGGCCGCCGCCGAGCAGCGGTGAACAGAGTTCGTACACCAATTGGTCGCCTTCGGGGTCCACCGCGCTATGGTCGAATACGAACGGCTCGTTCACACAAATTACAATGGGAGGGAAGGTATTATAGACCGGGCTGTTGTTGCACAAAGATTGCGAAAGTGGCGTGAGCTCTACCGTGAAAGTTGCACCTACGCTGCCTGGAGTTTCAATGTTGCTGATGCTCTCGTTTCGGCAGCACCTCTGATAGGAAATGTGGTAACTCTCATCGGAAGGCCAGTCCGAAAACTGGTATTCGAAAATATAAATGCCCTCTTCCACGCATACATTGGGTGGAAGCTCGAGGCAGGGGTTTGCTTCCGGCTGAATGCCGTTGACGATTTCGGGACTAATATAAAGGGTGACTTCGGGTAACGGGTTCTCGCCTTTGTAAATGGAAAATGGAGCGTTGAAATCGAAATTGGCACCGCCTCCGGCGCAATCGCGATACATTTTCATAGTGAAGCGGTAGTTGCCACCACCGAGGCATTCGTAAGTCAACACCCCGCCGATGATATGCTTGGCACTGAGCGTTGTGCTGGTTAAAAGAAGGGTTACAATTATGTATAGGTGTTTCATTAGCAGGAGCTTCTTCCCCGGTTGCAGCGTACATGGCCGCAATCCGTCCATGGTTAGGAACTTATCAGAATTCAAGATTTTATTATTGAAAATAATATCCCGCATCCTTTACCCAATACGCCAATTTACCAACACCTATTTAAGCAACGTAGCAAATCCTTTTACGTGCATGGGCTCCCCGCGTGGTCCATTGAAGAATACCTGAACAACATACACCCCTTGTGCCCCCAAATCGCCGGTGTTGTTTTTGCGGCCGTTCCACTTTTCGAAGGGGTCTGTTGTTTCAAAGAGTTTCTCTCCGTAGCGGTTCCAAATGGACATCACAAAATTCGTGGCGCCTTCCATCATGCCGTTGCCGCCGAAAAAGTCATTCACACCGTCTCCATTGGGAGTGAATGCGTTGGGTAAATAATATCGGACTTCAGGAATCACATCGAGCAACAACAGGGCCGTATCGGGGCACCCACTTTCGTGAAACACCACCTGTTGTATCACCTGTATTCCCGTATCGGGGAAGGTGTACACGGGGTTCTGTTCCGCTGAATTCCCAGAATCCCCAAATAGCCACTTCCATTTTACAGCGTCAACAGATTCATCGATAAAATGAACCGTTGGTTCTAAATTGCTCGGCTGCGGCGGAGTATATGAAAACCCCGCCTGCGGGCTGGGCAAGATGGTTATCAGGTCCGGCCAAATGGTATCGGTTTGGCAGCCTAAAGGTGAAATAATTTCTAAAGAAACGGTAAATACTCCCAGGTCATTATAGACATGTGTCGGGCTAATGCCAATACCGGTATTGCCATCGCCAAAATTCCAATTCACCGTGTAACTGGAATCCACCGGAAAAGAGAGATTTTGGAAATATATGCTGGCGGGCTGGCAGCCAATGTATTCGCTTGGGGCAACCACGAGGAATTGCGGAACAGGGAAATAGGGAACCGTTCTTGTTTTAGTGGCTATGCACCCGTTCACATCCTCCACCCGCAATGTGACGGGAAGGTTGCCGGGCAACTCGTAGATGTGTTGGGGGGCTTTTTCCGGAGAAGAAAGTCCATCGCCAAAATCCCATTCCCAACTGGAAATGGAATCTACTCCCGCTCCGGTGTGTGACAAGT
>CAZPHZ010000300.1:0-4047 GCA_964586035.1 uncultured Saprospiraceae bacterium | reverse complement strand
AACGTTTCATACTGATGCTCCCGGCATCGATGAGTACAACCAAAAACTGTCAGATAACCGGGCCAATATCCTCCTCGAATATCTTTTGCGCGACGGCATTCCACCCCTCCGCGTACAAGCGAAAGGGTACGGCGAAACCATGCCGCTCAACCATTGCCACAATGGCGTAGATTGCTCTCCCGAAGAGCACTTGGTCAACCAACGGATTGAAGTGAAGATTTTGGGTATATGATAAAATATCGAGAGCTCTTTGCAAATCGGGCAGCGTGATGCCTAACCTGATTCATATAATATACTCAAAGTCATTCTCATTGATTGTCCAAAGTCTAATTACCTTCGCCCCCTTCATGTGACGTTTCACCTGCTCTATTAATCTTGTCCGATTTGTCTCAAAGATTCAAAGCCCATGCGGCGCTTTCTGCCGTTGCCTTGATTTACGGCGCCAACTACACAGTGGCCAAGGTTATTCTCAATGGCGAATTCATCCAACCTTTTGCATTGACCTTGTTGAGAGTGACGTCGGGGCTTTTCTTGTTTTGGATGTTTCACGGGACATTCGTCAAGGAAAAAATCGACAGACAGGATATTCCCCGGTTCATCTTGTGTGGGCTCACCGGTGTTGCTATCAACCAGATGCTTTTCGTTGCCGGGCTAAAACAAACGACGCACATCAATGCTGCTCTCATCATGACGACCACACCGATATTAGTGCTTGGCGCGTCCTGGTTTTTATTAAATGAAAAAATAACTGGAAAGAAACTGCTCGGAATCACTCTCGGAATAGCCGGAGCAGCTATCTTAATAATATATGGCAAAAAATTTGTATTTAAAAAAGACGGGTTAACAGGCGACATCATGGTTTTTCTCAACGCCACTTCTTATGGGATATTCCTGGTGACTGTGAAAACACTGATGCACAAGTACAACCCCCTGACGGTAATAAAGTGGGTTTTTACATTTGGTTTCTGCTTTGTGCTGCCGTTCGGTGCTACTGAACTTGTAAATACACCCATGAATACATTCACTCCCCGCATCTGGATTGCCGTGGCATATGTGCTAATCTGCACCACTTTCCTTGCCTATCTGTTCAATGCCTATGCCCTGAAACTTGTCAGCCCATCTACCGTAAGCATTTATATTTATCTCCAGCCACTCATTGCTACCGCGATAGCTTTAATATTTGGCAAAGATGATCTAACGGCAGTCAAAGTCGCTGCCGGTGCGCTAATTTTCTCAGGTGTATTTTTAGTGAGCAAGCGATGAAGCTAAACATTCAGTTTTGAATAATTTGAACTTGACAAAATGTATAAGTATTACCGTTCCAACTCTTTGACTTTTGGGAAGGCGTCATGTACTCCTGTATTTTCTAATTCAAATGCAACAACGCACGGTAATTACATATTTTTATCTTAACAAATGAAATACTTAATTCATTTACATTCAATTAGTTACAAGCTATTTACCGCTTCCTCTCAGATAGGTACCGGTTCATAGATACTTGTGCACATAGCCATACTTTTGAGAAAAATGCCGTTAACTTTAACCTAAATCAAAATTAAACAGGTGGGCTATGAGGCAGAAAAAAATTTTACATCATCAAGCTATTTTCAATTTAATCTCGATTTACGAGAACATGGTTCAAAAAGGGAGAATATGTTTCCCCGATGAACAATCCTATCACTACCTTATTGATTACTTTGAGTCTGAGTGTCTTTTGTGCCGGGCATTGGAAATAACGGTCCACGCCATCACTCAATTTGGCATTTCAGCTGAGTTCTACATTCGCAAGGCAGAACTTCAATTAAAAAACTCACAGGCTGAAAAGGCGCTCGCTACCCTCGACAGGGCCGAAGCCCATTCTCCCCACAACTTGTCCATTTCTCTGCTGAGAGCCGAAGGGTTTGCCTCGCTCGACATGCTCGATGAGGCCATCGCCCTGCTTAACGATATAAAAGAGAAAGCTGACCAAAAGGAACTCAGCCAAATTTTTGTTTGCGAAGCTCTTATCTACGAACAGCAAAATGAGTATCAGCACATGTTTTACCTACTCCAGAATGCCCTGAATGAGGATCCCTCTAATGTGGAAGCCCTTTCCAGAATGTGGTATTGCGTGGAGTACGCCCGGAAATATGAAGAAAGTATTGTACTTCACGAGAAAATCCTCGACGAAGATCCATTTAACTCATTGGCATGGTACAATCTCGGTGCTGCTCATCATTATTTGTGCAATCATTCAGAAGCCATCGAAGCCTATGAGTTCGCTTTCTTAACCAATGAAGATTTCGAATTTGCTTATCGCGATTGCGCCGAGGTATGCCTTTCCACTCAGAACTACCAAAAAGCCCTGCAGTGTTATCAAGAAGTCGTGGAACGATTTGAGCCAGATGCTGACTTGTTTTTGCACATTGGCAAGTGCTACCTGCAATTGGGGAATAATCTGGTTGCAAAAACCTTTTTCGAAAAGGCAACGCATAGCGACCCTAACTGTGCGGAAGCTTTTTTCGGAATAGGGGAGTGCTATGCTAGACAGAAAACATGGCGTAAAGCCGTAAATGCCTATCGCCAGGCAGTGCTGATTGATGACCATCACGAAGATTATTTCACCGGTATGGCCGAGGCTCATTTCAATCTTCATAACTTCAGAAAAGCTGAGATATTCTTCCGCGAAGCCGCCGATATAGCACCTGAGGAGGCCCAGCGGTGGACACGGCTGGCTCAATTTCTTGTGGATAGGAACCGCCCAGAGGATGCTTTATATGTATTGGATGAAGCGGAAGACTATGTCTACGGCCCCGAATTATTGTATTGCCGCAGCGCCTGTCTTTTTCAAATGGATAGAAAGAAGGAAGCTCTGCTGGCGCTTGAAGATGCCCTTAGTGAAGACTACGATGGCCGCGATTCACTTTTCACATTACTCCCTGTACTCGAGCAGGACCGTGAGGTTCAAGCTGTAATCGCGACCCTCAATCCGAATGTCGATTAAGCTTTGACGATGCAGAGCCATCAAAACCAGGAGCAATGATTTGATTATATTTAACCTACTGTTTACTATTATTTTTATTACCCGTGAACCTATCTGGCAGAATTCTAACCCAGGCAATAAAAGAACGGCGGCATTTGCCCGTCGTTTTTTTTTGGACCAACTTCACTTAATGCGCTTAGATATCGCACCTATATTTTTTTCCACTTTTTGCAAGAGTCCCTGGGGCGTCATGGCCCGCCAGTTTACCTCGTTGAAGGCACCGCCAAAACGGGCGAAAAGGTCTATCCCCGTATCTACCAATTCCTCTTCAACGTGTTGGTAAAGATTTAGCAGGCAAACCCAGCCGCCACTATCCGATACATCCTGACTCCATTCTTCGTAATAGCAATCGTCGGAACTGTGGAAATTCAACACATTTTCACAAATAATGATAAACTTATAAATGCCACAGGCTATCAACTCATCGGCCACATCGCGTTTGAGGTACATCACGTCATTAGTTAAACAATCGTTCCACTCGCCGAGCATTTCGAAAATGGCAAAGCCCACATCGTAATCGGCAAATAAAATTTTCATGTAGAGCGTGTGAGAACCGAATCCATCCCATTGCGGATGTATGAAGTAATTGTAAATCGCCTGAGAATAGTAAAACTCATCATAGGTTCTCCCATAGAACGGGGAGTTCTTGTCTTCTGCAGAATCGTAATCGTCCCGCCAGAGGTGATATGGCTCTATGTCGTGCATGAAGAAATTAATCTGATGGCAGGGAGTCGTTAGAAACCCCATAATCAATTTATTGTTCCAAAGGGGAATAGCGTCAAAGTTAGTGTTGTTTGCGAGTAAGAAGTATTTTTGAGCATGCTGAAAATCGTCGTAACCGGTCCAGAAAGCACGGGGAAAACGACCCTGGCCAGCCAATTGGCAAAACAATTCAAAACGATTTGTGTGCCGGAGTATGCCCGCACGTACATTGACGGGCTCAATAGGAAATACCGGGAGTCCGACTTGCTCGAAATAGCCAAAGGCCAGGTGTTCATTGAAGATGAAATGGCCGCAAAGTCCGC
>CAZPHZ010000299.1:0-4054 GCA_964586035.1 uncultured Saprospiraceae bacterium | reverse complement strand
TAATTGAGACACACTTTCCACACCACTGTCTCCACCGCATAGGGACTGAAAACAAAGAGTAAGCTGGCCATCAGGGCAGGGAGATGTGGAGTTTCCGCACCAAAACGGGCAAAGATTTTCTCTCCCAGTTTGTACCCCAAGAATCCATTGGTCACGTGCAGCGAGGTATAGATGAGATACCACGGCAGCCCGTTTGTACCAAAGGCGTGGTAAAAAATATAGAGAAAAAAATTGGTCACCTGGTGGAGGGCCGGGAAGCCGAAGCAATTCAGCACATCCGAAAACGGCGCCCCATCCAACCGCCATTGCAAGCCTGTAAAATCGGTGACGAAGCCTGCCTGCATCGTCCTGCCGAAGAGCAAGTGCACCCCCGTCAGTAAAAACAGGAGTACAAAAATATCGCTTTGAAACCGGCGGTTATTTTTTAATGAGAACATTGGATTTTCCGGCTTTGCCGATAGTGCGTAAATTTGGCGGTCTTTTGCGACCGGATGTCACCTGCTGAGGGTCAATGTCCCCAAACAAAAACAGAATCTGTTGAACCCGAAAGATTTTCCGTCTGGAATTTTAATTTTTCAAATGCCGGATTCCCGAATGCGCACGCTGTTTTTCATCGCCATCATTACACTTTTTGCCAATTTCGCCACTGCTCAGGTAAGCGTCCGCGCCACGGTGGACAGTACCCACATGCTCATCGGCGATCAGTTGCACCTTCACCTTGAGGTAGCTGTACCATCGGGTGCGTTCGTCGAACCGATGCGGTTGCCGGTGAGGGACAGTGCAGCCATCGAATTCTTAAAGGGAAATTCGTGGGACACGCTGCCGGGGATGCTGAAAAAAGACCTCATTTTCACCGCCTGGGACTCAGGTTATTTAGAGGTGCCACCTTTGCCCGTTGTTATTTTGGGAAACGGAAGCCGGGATTCCTTTTTCACCAATAGCATTCTCATTCGGGTGGATATTCCCGCAGTGGATTCCACACTTGCCGGCATCAAGCCCATTATCGAAGAACCGCGGAAAATGGAAGACTACCTGCCGTATGCCGGTGGCCTGCTCGCCGTTTTTGTCATCGCCTTTTTCGTTTGGATGATGCGGCGCCGGGCCGCAAAGAAGAAGTTGCCGCCACCGCCACCCGTCGTA
Organism: uncultured Saprospiraceae bacterium; assembly: GCA_964586035.1. Classification (GTDB taxonomy): domain Bacteria; phylum Bacteroidota; class Bacteroidia; order Chitinophagales; family Saprospiraceae; genus UBA6168. The sequence continues at coordinate 2,914 of CAZPHZ010000299.1, read as the reverse complement.
TATCCTGCCCACGAAATCGCATTGAAAAAGCTGGAAAATTTGAAAAGCGAAAAACTCTGGCAAAAAGGTCAACTTAAAAACTACCACAGTCAACTCACGTACATCGTGCGCGAATACCTCGAAAACCGCTTCGGCATCCAAGCCCTCGAAGAAACTACCGATGAAATTTTACACCAAATGCGAAACAGGCGGCTGGGTGATTTGCTTACAGAAAAAATGACGGCACTTTTGCAAACTGCCGATCTCGTGAAATTTGCCAAAGCGACCCCCCCGGCCGATTACCACGACCGGGCTATGACCATGGCCGAAACTTTCATTCTCGAAACCAAACCGGCTGCCCCGGCACCGGCTGAATCCAACGCTGACAATGTGGCATAACCTCACTTTCGCGACACCCTGGGCATTTCTGTTGCTGCTGCTGATACCGGCAATGACCATTTACAGGTACAGGAACCTCCGCCGCTATTTCGCCACACTCACCATGCCTACCCTTGAAGCTGCGAAAGGCATGCGCCCCTGGCGCGGCGAAATGCAAAAGCTGCTCCCCGTTTTGAGGATGCTGGCTCTCGCCGCCTTCATCGTGGCGCTCGCCCGGCCCCAACTCGCCCTGAAAGAGGAGGTCGTCAACGCCGAAGGCATCGACATTTTTCTCGTTCTCGACCTGTCGAGTAGCATGCTGGCCCAGGATTTTAAACCCGACCGGCTGGAAGTAAGCAAACGAGTGGCCGCCGAATTCGTGGACAAACGCCCCTATGACCGCATCGGATTGGCCGTCTTTTCGGGCGAAGCCTTCACTCAATGCCCCCTCACCACCGATCATCGCGTGGTGAAAGATTTTTTAGAGAGTTTGCGCTGCGGAATCCTCGAAGACGGCACTGCTATCGGCATGGGTCTCGCCACAGCCACCAATCGCATCAAAGACAGCGAGGCAAAGAGCAAGGTGGTCATCTTGCTCACCGATGGGGTGAACAACGCGGGCTACGTAAAACCACTCACCGCCGCCGAGATAGCGCAGAAATTCAATGTGAAAGTGTACACCATTGGTGTGGGCACGGAAGGAGAGGCTCTCACTCCTGTCAGCCGGCGCAGCGACGGCCGTTACGTCTTCGGTCTCGCCCGCGTGGAAATCGACGAGGACCTGCTCTCGCAAATCGCCGGCCTCACCGGTGGCAAGTACTTCCGGGCCACTAACGAAAACAGCCTCAAGAGAATCTACGACGAAATAGACCGGCTTGAAAAAACGAAAATTGAAGTGACAACTTTCAAGCGGTACAGCGAGGAATACTACCGCTTCGTATGGCTCGGGCTGGCCCTCCTGCTGCTCGAGATATTGCTGCAATACACCCTTCTGCGGACAATACCCTGAGAAGTCCGGAAAATTGCACACTCCACCCTTTCGGTTCCAACACATGTCCCACCGGCTGATGAATATTCTCAATATCTCAGATTACTTCCCCGGAGGTTCAGACGGCCGATGCCGTTTGTTTTTAGCTGTATTGACCCCGACTGCAAGCCGGGGCTATTCGTATTCGACCCATTCGGAGTCTTTGGCTGAGGACATTAACAATAATTGCCGCCTGACGACCTCTTTCGATTAGTTTTAAAAGTGGCCATCTATAACTTCTGGTTGGTAAAAGTCAATGCTCCATCTCTTTTACGCCAGCCATCATCTGGCGGTATTCCGGCTTTCCGGGGTCGAGGCGAAGGAGGCGGGCAGCCAGTTTTTTTGCTTCGGCAAAACGCTCCTGCTGGTAATAAAGGACAGCCAGAGCGTAGAGGTTTTCTTCCGAATCCGGCGATTTGGACAGTGCCTTGTGGTACACCTTTTCGGCTTCAGCAGGACGGTTGAGGTATTGCAGCACCAGCCCCCAGTTGTAATAATGGCGGGGATTGCCCGTGAGGCCTGCGGCTTTTTCCAGGCTGGCTTCGGCATTGGTGAGGTTTTTCCGCTCGGCCTGTAAAAGGCCCAGTGAAAACCAGGCATCACCAAACTCCGGCTGCAGTTCCGTTACTTTCAAAAATTCCGATTCGGCAGCATCCAGCTTCTCTTGTTGGTAGTACAGGTTGGCCAGGTACAGATGGGCCTGAGCGAGGAGCGGGTCTTGCCGGAGCGCTTCGCGGTAGGCTTTTTCGGCAGCTTCGAGCATGTTTTTTTTATGAAAATACTGCCCCCGCAAAAGCTGCCCGGAGGGAAAGTCGGCCTGTGTTTTCAGAACATTTTCAAAATCCTGCGATGCCTGACGGAAGCTTCGCAACTGTTTTTCACCAAACAATTCTTCGGGCACATCGGCCAACATATACGCGGCCTGAGCACGCACGGCCAGCACCGGGTCGGTGAGCAGCGGCGGCAACCATTTTAGCCTCTGTTCCACGGGGAAAGCGGCCGTAGAACTCGCGGCATAATACCGCAACAAGGGGCTGTCGCTGTGCAGCGATTCTCTGATTTTTTGCTGCGCTTCCGGCGATGGCAATTCCCCCAGCAGGTAGAGCGCCGTGGCCTGTACGATTTCCGGCTGGCTCGTATCCCCCACCATGCCGGCGAGCAGGGGCAGAGCCTTCCAGTCACTGGCATTGATGGCCGTCAGCACCTCGGAAAAATGGGGCTGCCGATGGCTGCCGTACCAGCGCTGCACTGCCGTCGCCGCCCAAGCTGCCGGCTGGTCCGAATGGCAATTGTTGCAGGCATTCGGCGTGCCGTAACGGTCGCTCAAATCGGGCCGTGGCACGCGGAAGCTATGGTCGCGCCGGTAATCGTTCACCATGTAATATTTACCCGGCATGTGGCAGTTTTTGCAGGCGGCCCCTTCGGTGCCCGGCTCGTGAAAATGGTGTCGTCGTGTATCGTATTGTTCGGGGTTATGGCACTTCGTGCACAGGCGGTTTCCCTCGCATTTCAGTTTGCGCGAGAGTGTAC
>CAZPHZ010000298.1:0-4076 GCA_964586035.1 uncultured Saprospiraceae bacterium | reverse complement strand
GCTATCTGGGTTCGTCGCGAGCTGGTTCGTCGCCAGCTGGTTCATCGCCAGGGTAGAGGCGGAGGCCACGCCGGGGAGCTATCCCGCCATCATTCCGAGCATTCGGGGCTGGGCGAAAATTACCGGCTACAACCATATCATCATCGACGACGAAGACGACCCCTATGCCTTCGGGTTTCAGGTGATTTGATACATCCCTTTTTCATCCGCCGCAGGCGGAACCGTTAATGTCATGCAAGCTGAATGAACTGCACTTTTAAAGTATGCAGATTCCCTTCGGGAATGACAAAAATAAAATAACAAGGACCATGAGAATAAACATTGTTGGCGGCGGCATCATAGGCCTTTTCACGGCTTACTACCTGCAAAAAGATGGCCACGAAATCCATATTTTCGACAGGACGGATATGTCCGACAGTTGTTCTTATGGCAATGCCGGTATGATAACCCCCAGCCATTTTGTGCCATTGGCCAGCCCTGGTGTTGTGGCACAGGGCATCCGGTGGATGTTCAATTCGAGCAGTCCGTTTTATGTGAAGCCAAGACTCAATATGGAGCTGCTTTCGTTTCTTTGGAGTTTTTACCGCTCGTGTCACCGGCGTAAGGCAGAAGCGGCAATGCCCGTTTTGCTCGAATTTAATCTACTGGGCAAAAAACTATACCGGGAATTTTACGAAGAAACGGGACTGGATTTCAAACTTAAAGAAGAGGGAATCCTGATGCTGTATCAAACGGCGAAAAAAGAAAAAGAGGAAAAAGAAACGGCAGCGCTGGCAAACAAGCTGGGCCTGAAACCACGGCTGCTCGATGCTGCCGGGGTGGAGGCCTTTGAGACGGGAACGCCGGTGAAAGCCCGCGGCGGTGTGTTTTACCCCGCCGATGCCTACCTGTATCCCAACCACCTGATGCGGCTGTTGCTGGAACACCTTCGGCAAAGAGGCGTGCAGTTTCATCCGGATAGCCAGGTGACCGGCTTTGAGACAAAAACCGGAAAAGTGACAGCCCTGCGTTGCGGCACAGAATTCTTCGAGGCCGATACTTTTGTGGTGGCCGCCGGCAGTTGGTCGGGCCAACTGATGAGAGTGTTGGGTATTCCCCTGCACATTCAGGATGGGAGGGGCTACTCATTTACACTGAAAAAACCGGCGGAGCCCCCCCGCCACGCCATCATTTTTTCCGAGGCCAAAGTAGCTGTGACGCCCATGGGAGATGACCTTCGTTTCGGCGGCACATTGGAATTGGGCGGCCTTTCGCCCGCCATCAACATGAAGAGGGTAAACGGCATCCTCGCCTCCATCCCGCGCTATTTTCCCCGTCTGAAAGTGGAAGCTCCGAAGCCACAAGACATCTGGTACGGCTACCGTCCCTGCTCACCGGACGGTCTGCCTTACATCGGCCGGGTAAAGAAATTCGAGAATCTGATTGCAGCTACCGGCCATGCCATGATGGGCTTGTGCCTCGCTCCACCCACCGGCATGATGGTGCGCGACGTGCTGACCGGTAAAGCAAATGAGCGGTTCATCCGGTTTTTTGATGCGGATAGGTGGGGGTGAGTCTCCGTCGTAATTTTGAAAAATTACCGGGCAGCATAAAGTGGCGAGAATCTTTTGCTCACAAATCGAATCCGATATCCCTCCTAAAATACTTCCCTTCAAAATCGATAGCCGCCGCATTTTTATTTGAAATGGCAAGCGCATCCCTGAAAGTCTTTCCAAAAGATGTCACTGCGAGCACGCGGCCGCCGTTGGTGCGTATTTCACCACCGGCAGCTATGGTGCCGGCGTGGAAAACAATGCTCCCTTCGGTATCGCCAGCACCGGTGATGATTTTGCCTTTTTCGTAGTTTCCGGGGTAGCCACCTGAAGCTAAGATGATGGTGGCAGCATTCCGTTCATCCACTTCGACCTCAATGTCCGAAAGGCGCCGCTCCTTCACGGCGAGGAACATTTCCACTATATCGTTTTTAAGCCGGGGCAGCACTACCTCCGTTTCGGGATCTCCCATGCGCACATTGTATTCGATGACGAAAGGCTCCCCACCCACGCTAATTAACCCGAAAAAAATAAAGCCTTGGTATTCGATGCCCCGTTCTTTCAGGCCCCGGATGGTGGGTTTGATTATTCGCTCCTCCACTTTCGTCGTCATAGCCTCATCGACGAATGGCGGCGGCGACACGGCTCCCATGCCGCCTGTGTTGAGCCCGGTGTCTCCCTCCCCGGCGCGTTTGTAATCCTTGGCCACTGGCAGCATTTTATACGACTCTCCATCGGTGAGCACGAATACGCTGAATTCGATGCCGGAGAGAAACTGCTCGATTACCACTTTCCGGCTCGCTTCGCCAAACTTGCCGCTGAACATCTCTCTGAGTTCTGCGACTGCTAATTCTTTATCCTCGCAAATTACGACGCCTTTACCGGCCGCCAACCCATCGGCTTTTAGCACGATAGGCACCTTCGCCTTCTTGCGGATGTAGTTCACCGCTCCATCGGCTTTAGCGGCCACATACTCCCTATAGGGGGCTGTCGGGATCCCGAATTCCCGCATGAACCGCTTCGCATAAGACTTGCTCCCCTCTAACTTGGCCCCTTGCATGGAGGGCCCAATGACCGTCACATGCGAGGTGCTCCGCATTTTGCGCAGGTAATTCCACACACCGTTGACGAGTGGGGCCTCCGGCCCAACGACCACCATGCCGATGGCATGTTCCGCTATAAAATCGTGAAGGATGCCGTTGTCTCCAATGTTGAGCGCCACGTTCTCTCCGCAGGTGGCAGTGCCGGCATTACCGGGAGCGATGAAGAGTTTTTTACAGAGCGGGCTTTGGCTGATTTTTTGGGCGAAGGCGTGCTCTCTGCCGCCACCGCCGAGCAAAAGAATTTTCATGCGAGCAATTTTATGAACTTGCTGGCGCAAATATAACTGAAGCTGAAAAGGTACACTCCAAACTTTTGCGTTCAAATGAGTTCTTTTTCTCAGGCTCCGGATTCGGTCAAATATGAAAGGTGACAGATGAGAGCCAGAGATTATTCCTAAATTTATGGTTGAACTCGTACAACCTTTGAACCCATCAAATTTCGCTATGAATAAGTTATTGCCCATTTTAGTCCTATTACCATTTTTCCTCCCCGCCCAAAACCCATTTCCCGAACTGCCGCCAGTTTTCAAAGACGACGTAATTCCCCGCGTCGATGTTCAATTGCCGCCCGATTCGCTCGCCATCCTATTGGCGCCGGGCAACGAGCAGAGCAACTACCACTGGCACGCCACATTTATTTTTGACAATGGGGAAATAAAAGACACTGTGGATAATGTGGGTTTACGTCTGCGGGGAAATACCTCCCGAATGGCAGCGAAAAAATCTTTCAAAATCTCGTTCAACACTTCCGTGCCGGGCCGGAGTTGGAAGGGCCTCGAAAAGCTAAACCTCAACGGCGAGCACAACGATCCATCGGTCATTCGCTCGAAAATATGCTGGGACATGCTTCGCTGGCTCGAGATACCGGCCCCTCGCTCTAACCACATTGACCTTTATATCAACGGAGAATACTTCGGCCTCTACATCGACGTGGAACACGTGGATGAGGAGTTCGTGCAAAACCGGTTCGGCAACAACGATGGTAATCTCTATAAATGCCTTTGGCCTGCCGACCTGGACTACAAAGGAGCCGATCCCAACCTTTACAAAGAAGAGTTTTCCGGCCGCCGGGCTTACGAACTCCTCACCAATAATACAGAAGACGACTACTCAGACCTGGCTGAATTTATCGATATTTTAAACAATGCCCCCATTTCCGAATTGCCCTGCGAGCTCGAACAAGTTTTCAACGTGGACACCTACCTAAAGGCCATAGTATTCGACGTGCTCACCGCGAATTGGGACGGCCCTATTTTCAACAAAAACAATTTTTACCTTTATAAAAATGAAGCTACCGGCCTGTTCGAATACATCCCTTACGACCTCGACAATACCTTCGGCATCGACTGGTTTGGTGAGGATTGGGCCAACCGCGACATCTACAATTCGGCACATCCCCACGCACGTCTCTCACCCGCATGCCTGGCCGCGCGTCCTTGTA
>CAZPHZ010000297.1:0-4076 GCA_964586035.1 uncultured Saprospiraceae bacterium | reverse complement strand
GGGCCATCAATTGCTCAACATTACGGGCATCACAAGCATCATGATTTCCTCTCCCTCTGTTTTTTCCACAGGCAGCAAAATGCCGGCGCGGGAGGGCGAAGAAAGTTCCATTTTCACTTCGTCGCATTCCAGTACTCCCAACATTTCCACCAAAAACTTGGCATTGAAGCCTATGGTGACGGGGTCTCCTTCGTAAGTGCAGGAAAGTTGTTCGGCAGCCTCATTGGAGAAGTCGAGGTCTTGCGCTGAGATGGTCAGACTGTCGGGCGAAATATCGAGGATGACTTGATTGGTGGTTTTGTTGGCGTAGATGGCGATGCGTCGCATCGAGTTAAGGAAATCGAAGCGCTTGATGGTCAGCGTATTAGGATTATCCACGGGGATGACGGCGTTATAGTCGGGGTACCGGGCATCTATCAGGCGGCACACGAGATGCGTATTACCGAAGGTGAAAAAAGCATTGGCTTTATCGAAAGCCATCGTTACCTCCCCCTCGCCTGGAAGCGCATTTTTCAGCAGATTAAGAGCTTTCTTGGGAATGATGAAAGAGGAAGACACTTCGCTCGTGATATTGTTGAAGGCGTACTTGACGAGCTTATGGGCATCGGTGGAGACGAAAGTAAGCAAGCTGAAGTCCAGGGTGACAAACACGCCTGTCATGGCGGGCCGCAATTCGTCATTGCTGGTTGCGAACAGGGTCTTGGTGATGGCATTGGCCAATGTTTCAGCTGGAACATTTACGGTGTCTACTTTGTCGGATTCGGGGATTCGGGGATAGTCCTGTCCGTTTTCACCCGCGAGGCGGTATTTGCCATAGGCGGAAGTGATGGCAATGCCGAAGGTTTCTTCATCGACGTCGATGGTAATGGGTTGCTCGGGTAAAGCCTTTAGCGTATCGAGCAATATTTTGGCAGGTACTGCCACAGTGCCATTTCCGTCAGACATCACCTCTATTTGACTGGTGATGGAAGTTTCCAGGTCAGTGGCGGAAATAGTCAGGTTGTTATCTTTAATATCAAATAAAAAGTCGTCCAAAATGGGTAATACAGGACTGGAGGAGATGGCACCTGCAGCTACCTGCAAATGCTTTAACAACTCGGAAGAGGATATGCTAAATTTCATAAGAACTCTCTGATTTTGTTGGAATTGCGCAAAAATAAAACTTGCACTGTTAAGAGGGCGTAAAAGTAACCAACAGATTGTGGATAAAATAACTTTGACGGCTTTTTAGCGCATTGGGTGATTGGCGTATCGGGAGGTTATGCCAAGCCACTCAATTAGCGTATTTTTCCATTTGAAAACAAACGCAATCATGCACTTTTTGTTCCGTTATATTTTTCCTAAAATACTTCTTGCCCTCCTGCTTCCGGTCGCTATTTCCCTACACGCGCAAGTCCAGGATGACTTTTCCGACGGCAATCTAAATGAAAATCCCACATGGCTTGGCGACGCCAATGATTTCCAGGTGAATGCAGCCTTTGAACTACAACTGAATGCCCCTGCTGCCGGCATCTCCATACTTTACATTCCGGTAATTGAGGCCGATAGCGCCGTTTGGGAGTTTTATTTCCGGCTCGGATTCAATCCCTCCAATGCCAACAGCCTCCGCATTTACCTCCAATCGGATAATGAAACGCTAACCGCCGGGAATGGTTACTTCATTTCCGCCGGCGAAGATGGCAGCGCCGATGCCATCCGCTTTTACCGGCAGGATGCCGGAAATGCTACCCTCCTCGGCTCTGCCACATCGGGGGCCGTGGCCTTTTCGCCCGCCGTGCGTGTGAAAATGACCCGGGAAAATGGAGGTGTGTGGACGCTTTTTGCCGACTATTCAGGGGGGCAGAATTTTACGCAGGAACTGACTACCACGGATGCCACCTATGCCGGGGGCAATCAATATTTTGGCTTTCACTGTATCTATACCGCCACCCGCCGGGACAAGTTTTTCTTCGACAACGTGTCGGTGTTGCCCCTGCTGCCCGATACCGAACCGCCCGTTTTGTTGTCGGCACAGGCGGAGTCTTCAACCGAAGTGGATGTCTTTTTCGATGAACCTTTAGATGAGCTTTCCGCCGGCGAGCCGGCGAACTATACGCTCGATAAAGGCATCGGCCAGCCGTTGGCTGCCTTCCCGGATGACAGCGACCCCGCGCTCGTCCATCTCTCTTTGGCCGCAGGCCTCCAAAACCTCACCGAATACAAGCTGACAACGGTCAATATCAGCGATGTGAACGGCAATGTGTCGGCCATACAAACCACCGGTTTTACCTGGATAGAAGTGGAAGAGGCAGCAGAATTCGACGTTCTCATCAATGAAATAATGGCCGACCCCACTCCCCCTGTGGCTCTGCCGCAGGTGGAGTTCATCGAGTTGTACAACCACAGCAATAAAGTGCTCGACCTGGAGAATTACAGTTTTTCGAGCGGGGGTACGCCGCAACTCTTTCCCGCTCATCTCCTGTTTCCCGGTGCCTACCTGTTGGTGTGCGATGAATCCAACGCGGATTCCTTGAGCGGGTTTGGAGATGTGTTGCCGTTGGCAAACTTTCCGGCGCTGACCAACGATGGCGATGAACTCACGATTTATGGCCCTTCGGGCAATATCATTCATCACGTGAATTACTCCACAGAAACCTACGGGGACGCCCAAAAGTCGCAGGGTGGCTGGACGCTGGAACTCATTAATCCGCTCGCCCCATGCCGGGGCGCAGAAAACTGGCATGCCTGCACAAATTTGCTCGGTGGTACGCCCGGGCAGCCCAATTCGGTGCTCAATGCCGTGCCCGACGAACAAGGCCCCGAGCTTGTGCGGGCATTCGTATCGCCGGATTACCCCGGCCAACTAACACTGTTTTTCAATAAAATTTTGGATAAAACCCCTGCGGAAGTCCCCGGCAATTACAGCGTCACCGGCGGCATCGGGGTGGCAACCGCCACGCTGTTGCCTCCCGGCAACGACGCCGTTCTTTTACAACTGAGTCCGCCCCTCCAGATGGGTGTGCTTTACGCCGTGAGCGCTTTGGGCTCAGTGACAGATTGCATCGGAAACTCCGCGAACCCGAACCCGCTGACTGTTGCCCTGCCCGAACCCGTGGCCGCTCAAGACATCGTCATCAATGAAATCCTGTTCAACCCGCAAACCGGCGGCTCCGATTTTCTGGAGTTGTTCAACCGCAGCGACAAGGTGCTCAACCTCGGCGGCCTCTTGCTTGGCAATATCCGGGTGGGCCAGGATACCACCGTCGTGCAAATTGAAAAAGACCGGCTGTTCCTTCCCGGCGAATACGCCGTTTTGACGGAAGACCCCGGCGATATACAATTGCGTTACACCGTATTGAATCCCGATGCTCTGCTCGCCAACGACCTGCCACCGTTCAATAACGACGCCGGCAATGCGACGCTCTACCGGCCGGACATCTCCGGCACCGTCGTCATCGATGCATTCGATTATTCCGAAGATTTTCACCACCCGCTGCTCAACGACCCCAAAGGGGTGTCACTGGAGCGCATCAGCCCGGACGCCCCCACGCAGGAACGGGCAAACTGGCACTCCGCTGCCGAAGCGGTGGGCTTTTCTACCCCCACTTACCAGAATTCTCAGTTCATTTCCTCCCCGGCAGGAGCAAAAGATTTCTTGGACATTCCCGAACCCAAACTCTCGCCCGACGGAGATGGCTTTCAAGATTTTCTCGTCATAAATTATAAGTCAGATAAGCCGGGTTATACGGTAAAAGTTAACATCTTCGATGCTCAGGGCCGTTTGGTTAAAAGTCTGGTCAATGAAGAACTTTTGGCAACAGAAGGATTCTTTCGCTGGGACGGCGATACCAATGACGGGGCCAAAGCCCGGCCCGGCATCTATGTGGTTTGGGCCCGATTTTTCAACCCCGATGGTAGCGTGCGGGTATTTAAGAAAGCATGCGTAGTTGCCGGAAAACTCTGATTCAAAAAAAAACAAAAGCGGCACCGCAATTTGCGCGGACACCGCTTTTCCCAAAATCCGGTTGGTTCAGGGCTTTTCACTCTAAAAGCTCCGGATATTCCGGCGCCTGGCGAAAAGATTTCTACAATTTGCA
>CAZPHZ010000296.1:0-4083 GCA_964586035.1 uncultured Saprospiraceae bacterium | reverse complement strand
CGGCTCCGATACGGTGTCGGCGTTATCGGGTATCGGTGCTGCCCGCCGGTGGGTGTACCAAAAATTTCAGGAAATTTCCACCGGGAGTGAAAACCGGCTGATTCCGTCATATCTGCAATTTGACCAAAACATTTGCTCAGTGGGCCAGCATCGAAACGTGTTTGCCGTTTTACCGGGCATCGATACCTCGCTCCACAGTATCATCATCATTGAGGCGCATTTGGACAGTAGGTGCAGTACGGTCTGTGACACGGCGTGTGCCGCCCATGGAATGGAAGACAATGGAAGCGGAAGTGCGCTAGTGCTGGAATTAGCGCGGGTGATGAGTCAGTTTGCATTCGATCGGACCATCGTTTTTATGACCACCACGGGGGAAGAACAGGGTCTGTACGGTGCCGGTGCTTTTGCCAAATACGCCAAAAATAAAGGAATCGCCATACGAGGGGTGTTTAACAACGACATTGTCGGGGGCATCATCTGCGGGGAAACCTCTTCCCCACCCTCCTGCCCCGGGCTGAATGAAATCGACAGCACGCAGGTCCGGCTGTTTTCAGCAGGCAGCATCAATTCGCCGAATAAACAGTTGGCCCGTTTTATCAAATTAGAATATTCCGAAGAATTGCAAAACCTCGTGACTGTTCCCATGCTGCTCACAATTATGTCGGCCGAAGACCGGTCGGGTCGCGGGGGAGATCACATCCCTTTCAGGCAGCAGGGTTTTCCAGCCATGCGCTTTACGTCGGCCAACGAGCACGGCAACGCTAATACGAGCAACCCCGATTACCACGACCGGCAGCACACTTCCGGCGATGTGCTCGGCGTGGATACCGATGCCAATCTGGTAATCGATAGCTTTTTTGTGGACTTCAACTATTTAGGCCGCAATGCCGTGATAAATGGCGTAGCAGCCGCTCTGGCAGCCATCGGCCCGGCCACGCCGGAAATGAGCGCCACGAAATACCAGGACAGCATTACTGTACATATTGGCGACCCCCATGGCTACGGAAAGTACAGGGTGTTTCTGAGACTGGCCAGCACGCACGATTTCACTGACATTTTCACGGTAAACGACACGATAGCCACAGTGCCGAAACCCTCCGCCGGTGTTGTTGTAAGCGTGGCTTCGGTAGATGAAAACGGAATAGAAAGTACCTTTACCGGAGAGGTCATACCTCCTACCGTCACAGCAACCGGCGAGGTAGTGGAAGAATTCCCGGAGCGCGTTTTCGAGTTGTTCCAAAACAGGCCCAACCCCTTCGACGAAGCCACTATCATCGATTTTCGAGTGTTCAAACGCGTGACGTTCAGGAATGCTTATATTTTAATCACTGACATGCAGGGCCGGGAAATAAAGAGGATAAAAACGGAGCTGAAAGTGGGGCTCAACAACGTGCTTTATACGCATGGCTACAACGTAAAAGGCGTTTTTGCTTACAGCCTGGTGGTGGATGGGAAAGTAGTGGATACCAAACGCATGGTTTTTGCAAATTGAACAATTGCCGTGACCGTTTTTGCAACACTTTGCAGCGCTAAGCGTTTTTGAGGCACAATACTCCAACCCCGTTCAACCTTTCAAAAAACCCTTTCATGGTTTTACTTGACAATTACGAAACAAGGGACATCGGAAACCTCGAACTGCTCGCCAAACAGGTGGTCGAAGGATTCATCATCGGTTTGCACAAAAGCCCGTTTCACGGCTTTTCGGTTGAGTTTGCTGAGCACCGGCTCTACAACCAAGGTGAAAGCACCAAAGAAATAGATTGGAAAGTTTACGCCCGCACCGACCGGCTATATGTCAAGCGTTTCGAGGAGGAGACCAACCTGCGTTGCCAAATAGTTATCGACGATTCGAGTTCCATGTATTTTCCGGAAGTGACGAAAGACAGCAAGAACTACACGAATAAGCTGCGCTTTTCGGCTCTCGCAGCTGCCGCTCTGATGAATTTACTCCAAAAGCAACGGGATGCCTTCGGCTTGTCCATTTTCGACGAGGAGGTGGCAACGCATACGCGCTGCCGTTCCTCAAACACTCATTACCGGCTGATGCTAACCTACCTCCAGCATCTCATAGACCACCCAGAACGAAACAAGAAAACTTCGGCTGCAAAGGCCCTGCACCATATTGCCGACAGCATCCACAAGCGCTCGCTGGTGGTCATTTTCAGCGATATGTTTGAACATTCTGAGAATACGGAGGCGCTGTTCTCGGCGCTGCAACACCTCAAACACAACAAACACGAAGTCATACTTTTCCACACTGTGGACCAATCCCTGGAGATAGATTTTGACTTTGAAAATCGACCCTACCTGTTCATCGATATGGAATCGGGGGAGCACCTGCGTCTGCAACCCAACCAGGTGAAAAAACACTATGTGGAGCAGGTGGCCCGTTTCAAAGAACAACTGAAAATAAAATGTCTGCAATACAAGGTCGACTTCGTGGAGGCCGACATCAATCAGGGCTTCCGGCCTGTGCTCCAATCGTGGCTGGTGAAAAGGACTAAGATGAAGGCTTGAGAATTGAGAATTCTGAATTTAAATCAACGTGTGTTGCGAATTACGTTTTATTCGTTTCTAGTTTTGATACTGGCTTACGGCTGTTATGAGCCGAAGGAAGGGTGCTTAAATCTGGAAGCCGTAAATTACGATGCAAGTGCCGACAATCCCTGCGTGGATTGTTGCCAGATGCCTACACTTTCGTTGTCGTTCAGCCACCAGGCTTTGCTGCCCACCCAAACCGACACGACTATCAATTTTAAATACGACAGCCTCTATCCTTCCCCATTTGACAAGCTGCATTATTTCCAGATTACCCGCAGCCGGTTCTTCGTGTCGAAGCTTCATTTGGTAAAAGTGGATGGTACGGAAGTGGGGGTGCAAGATTCCCTCGAATTGGAAGCTCCAACTGGCAATACCATCACCGAGGAAGATAATTTCGCATTGGTGGACCGCGACATTTTTCAGGCAACCACAATAGGTACCGTCATCACACAGGGCAATTTCGAACGGGTGCGCTTCACGCTCGGTCTGACCCCACCGCTGGGCGAAACCGTCCCAGCCTCTGTGCCGTCGAAACACGCCCTCGATGTGGCAGCCGATACATTGATGTACGCCGAAGACACGGGATATTTGTCGCACCTCCTGATTTTTAAGCGCGACACGCTTACCTCCACTGCGCCCATCAAATTGAAAATAACCCAACCGGTCGCCATCGAATTGCCACTGCCGCAATCAATCGAAGTATTGCGGGGATTCAATTTATCGTTGAAGCTAAAAATCAACTATTTGGCATGGTTCGAGGGCATAGACCTGACGAATGACGCACAGCAGACGATTGAACAAAAACTGAAGGAGAATCTGCCCAATGCCTTCAGTGTGACAGAAATTAAAATGGAATAGGGCTATATTTGCAACTCTTGAAGTTCGAGTACAGTTCGAAGATACACCTGAATTTAACACCATCTCACATGAAATTGACATTCCTCCTTTTGGCGGTATCCGCCATCGTATTTTCCTGTAAAAAAGACAACCCTTCCACCACAGTGAACCTGCATTTCAAAGCCATGTACGGTGGGGTTCCCCTCGTCATGAATAGTCAGTATCAATACCCTGATGCCGCCGGTAAGCAGGTGATGATTCAGCAGTTCAACTTTTACATCTCTGACATCGTACTGTTGGATGAAAATGGTGGAGAGACCAAAGTCCTCGACGTCGATTTCGTGGATTTCACAGAAAATACCACGACAGCAGATGCTGAAATTCCTGCCTCTTTTACACGCACCAATATTCCCACCGGCACTTACTCCGGTTTCCGCGTTGGCATTGGCGTTCCGGCAGACGAAAACAATGCTTCGGCCAACCAGCTCAGTACTGGCAACCCGCTGCGCGACACCTATTCGAGCCATTTCTGGAGCGACTGGGGCAGCTTCATTTTTATGAAATCCGAAGGCATTTATGACTACGACGGCGACGGGGTCATCGAGAACAATGGAGACGACCACCCTTACGGCCACCATTGCGGCACCACTGAGTCGGATGCGTTCGTCACCTTCAGCCAGCGCGTTGTCGTGGACGCAGGTGGAG
>CAZPHZ010000295.1:0-4096 GCA_964586035.1 uncultured Saprospiraceae bacterium | reverse complement strand
TTATCACCGGTAAAGCCACGGCCGCGGCCACCGGGGCGGTCATTTGTCTCGATGCCACCGAGGCTGTTATCGACGAGGCCGTCGCCAACGGTTGCAACCTCGTGGTGGCCCACCATCCCATCGTGTTTCGGGGGCTGAAACGGCTGACCGGAAAAAACTACGTGGAGCGCACAGTCATAAAGGCCATCAAGAAGGACGTTGCCATCTACGCTATACACACCAACCTCGACAATGTCTATCACCGGGGAGTGAATGGGAAAATCGCCAGTGTGCTGGGACTGAAAAATACCCGCATTTTGGCGCCGAAAAAGGCGATGAAAAAATTGGCAGTGCTGGTGCCAGAAGCCGCAGTGCCACCGTTACGCACCGCCTTGTTTTCAGCCGGAGCAGGCCGGGCGAACGGCCAAAATGATGTGAGTTTCGCATCATCGGGGGCCGGAACCGCCGGTGGAAGTACGGACGCCATTTTCAGACTGGAGGTGGTGTACCTTTCGGGCAATGAGAGGGCCGTAATCGGGGCTGTGCACCAGTATGCACCAGGCGCCCATTACGAAGTGAGCACCATCGAAAATCACAGCCCCGGCATAGGCTCCGGGTTGATCGGCGAATTGCCGCAGGCGGTGCCGGAACAACCGTTTTTAGTACAGCTGAAGAAAACGATGAAAGCAGGGGTGGTGCGGCATACCCGCCTGCTGGGTAAGCCCGTGAAAACCGTGGCGCTTTGCGGCGGAGCGGGCAGCTTTTTATTGCCGCAGGCCATTGCTCAAAATGCGGATATTTTCATTACCGGGGATTTCAAATACCACGAGTTTTTTGATGCCGATGGCAAAATCGTAATTGCCGACATCGGGCACTTTGAGAGCGAGCAGTTTACGATAGAACTTTTGCGCGATATTATTGTGGAAAAATTTCCTACTTTTGCGCTCCATTTGACGAATGTGAATACCAATCCAGTATTTTATTTATGATTTATGGTTGATTATTTTCACAACAGGTGAGGCCGGGTGCTTACCTGGTTGGTAATTTAATCATGAATCATAAGTGAGCAATAATAATAATTTTAAAATGGCAGAACTTACCGTTGAGGAAAGACTCAAGAGCTTATACCAGCTCCAACTCATTGACTCCCAAGTGGATGAATTACAAATTCTCAAAGGAGAACTTCCCATCGAAGTGAGCGACCTCGAGGATGAAATTGTTGGACTCGAAACGCGCACACGCCGCCTGCAGGAAAACCTGGAAGACCTGGAAGGTGAAATCAGCCGGTACGAATCTAACATCCTGGAATCTAAGGGTCTCATCGAGCGCTATACCAAACAATCGGAGAATGTGAAGAACAACCGGGAATTCGAGGCTTTGACCAAAGAGTTGGAGATGCAACACCTGGAAATTCAGCTTGCGGAGAAAAAAATCAAAGAGGTCAAGGTCGGTAAAACGGCCAAATCGGAGACACTGAAAACTACCCAAGAGCGCTTGGACCTCAAAAAAACAGAATTGGAACGCAAAAAGGTTGAACTCCAGGCCATTCAGGAAAAGACTGAGAAAAGCGAAGAAAAACTTCGCAGGAAAAGCGAAAGGTCTAAGAAGAAAATTGAAGAGCGCTTGCTCAAAGGCTACAATAAAATCAGGAACAATTATCGCAATGGCCTTGCCGTTGTTACTGTGCAGCGTGACTCTTGCGGAGGATGCTTCAATAAAGTGCCACCACAAACGCAGCTTGAGATAAGCATGCACAAGAAAGTGATCGTTTGCGAACATTGCGGCCGCATCCTCGTGGACGAAAACATCCTCGTGGAACCCGCCAAGGCATAGACTTTGTTCCGCCTTATATTTACGTTCAACCATAAAAAGCCTTGGGGTTTCACCCAGGGCTTTTTATTTTACCACACTAAAGCAATCGTTATATGACCAACCTCCGTCTTCGCCTGCTGTCTTATTTCGTCATGGGTTATATGATGTTGGCTTTTGCGTGGTGGGCCACCCTTTTGTTCATCAATAACAGGGACACTTTCAACGCAAAAAGTGAATTGTTGAAAGCCAGCATGCTGTCCGAAAAGCTGATAACCAATGAGGCTGAATTCGAGGCAACGGCGGACTATAAGCTGTTGATGAAAAAAAACATTGGCCAGGAGCGCATGATAATTGGGGAGGCGGTGGTTTTTATAGTCACCCTTTTTGCCGGACTTAGGTTTATCAACAAAAGCTACAACCGGGAGGTGGCCTCCAACCACCAGCGCCGCAATTTTTTATTGTCCATCACCCACGAACTGAAATCCCCCATTGCATCAATCCGGCTGATATTGGAGACTATGGTAAAGAGGGATTTGTCCAAAACACAAATTGAGCAACTCGCCACTTCCGGCCTTGCAGAAAACGAACGATTGAACGAGTTGGTGGAAAACCTGTTACTCTCCGCCAAACTCGAGACAGCCTACCAGCCTAATTTTGAGGAATTGGACCTCGCTGCCCTCATCCGTGACATTACCGAAAAAATGACTTCGAAGTTTCCCGAAGCGAAATTCTCCTTTCGGCAGGAAGATGACATTCCCCAGATATGGGCCGATAAAATGGGATTCACCTCCATATTTTTCAACCTCTATGAAAATGCTGTCAAGTATTCCGGGGAACACCCGGAAATAAATATCAACTTGCGCAGCCAGGGTCAAAAAATAATAATAGAAGTGGCGGACCTGGGCACGGGGATTCCGGCCTCGGAAAAGAAGCGTATTTTTGATAAGTTTTACAGGGTGGGCAATGAAGAAACGCGCGAGACGAAAGGCACGGGATTGGGTCTTTATATCGTTCGGGAAGTGGTAAGAGCACATGGTGGGAAAATAACCGTTGTGGACAACGTCCCTCAGGGAACAATTTTTAGCATGGAAGTTCCCATGACGAAATTCCAGGAAAAACGTAAAAAATAGCTGCATTGTAATTTGGCCTGAGGCCGTCACCAATCACACTGTACCATGAGAATTTTAATAGTTGAAGACGAAGAGAACATCCGCAACGTCGTAAAGATGAACCTTGAAATGGAAGACTTCGAGGTGGTGGACACGGGCAAGGGTCGCGAGGCCATCCGGCTGTTTGAATCACAGCATTTTGACCTCGTCATTCTCGACGTCATGCTGCCGGAAATAAGCGGCTTCGACATCTGCGAGCAGATTCGGTTGACTAACACCGAGGTGCCCATCATATTCCTGACCGCAAAAGACGGCTCAACCGACCGTATTTCCGGTCTCAAGCGAGGTGC
This sequence comes from uncultured Saprospiraceae bacterium, assembly GCA_964586035.1. GTDB lineage: Bacteria > Bacteroidota > Bacteroidia > Chitinophagales > Saprospiraceae > UBA6168. Next base: position 846 of record CAZPHZ010000295.1, on the reverse strand, counting down.
TGATGACTACCTCACAAAACCTTTCCATCTGGAAGAGTTGCTGCTTCGAATCAACAACCTCATACGCCGCACCATTAAAGAACCGGAGCACACGCCTGACGAGTTCGAATTCGGCGGGAACAAGGTCAACTTCCGCACCTTCGAAGCCCACGGCAACAACGGACCATTTGTGCTCACCAAAAAAGAGGCAATGCTCCTTAAGCTACTCTCCGACCGCAAAAACGAGGTGGTGTCCCGCAATCAAATTCTTCAGTCAGTCTGGGGATACGACGTATTCCCCTCCACCCGAACCATTGACAATTTTATCCTTTCTTTCAGAAAATATTTTGAGAAAGACCCGCGCAACCCGAAATTCTTTCACTCGGTGAGAGGCGTAGGGTATAAGTTTACGGAATTATGAATTGAGAGGTATGAGGCAGGTGGTTAATGGCACTTGAAGTAATCGAATGGCTCGAGGCAGTTGTTGCAATGGTAAAGGGACTTACAGGCTGTGGAACCGAATTGGCTGACCATTCGGGTATTCATCGAATTGCAATGCGGGCATTCCACTTTGGTCTCCTCCCCTAAAATCGCATGCTTACCGGCCGCCCCAATGGGTGGCGCAATACCGTACGCTTTCAGTTTTTCTTTCCCCTCTTCGCTCATCCAATCTGTCGTCCAGGCAGGACTCAGTACCGAATGCACACTGACCCGCTGATAACCGTGCTCCTGTAGCACCGACCTAATACTGACCTCCATCATGTCCATGGCCGGACAGCCGGTATAAGTGGGTGTGATGACCACCTCCACTTCGCCCCCATCATTGAGGTGCACATCCCTGATAACGCCGAGGTCTTGCAAGGTGAG
>CAZPHZ010000294.1:2500-4119 GCA_964586035.1 uncultured Saprospiraceae bacterium | reverse complement strand
ACATCCATTTCATTATTTCGGTTTTGGCGAAAACGGTGCAGAAGCTGTTCAGCTCTTTCTCAAAGTTGGACTTCGACGCTAAGTTGCTCATCTCGCTGATTTCTATGCCCGCCCGCTCCGCAATTTCGGTGAGAAACGAGCCGGTGCCGGCAGCACATTTGTCGTTCAGGTAGAAATTTTCGACTTGGTTCTGGGCGTCGCAATGGACGGTTTTTATGTCTTCCCCACCGATGTCGATGATAGTTTTGGCCCCCGAAAAATATCTCGATACGCCTTTTGCAGCGCTGTAAATCTCCGTTTTTGCGATGTCGGAATCCGAAAAACTCTTGCGGCCGTAGCCGGTGGCGCAGCTGTAAGAGATGTTGTACTCTTCGCGAATGGCCTGCGTGACGTGCGACATGGCGATGCGATCGCGGTTCAGCGTGCGGTGGGCCGACTGAAAGAGGATGTTGCCGGCCTGGTCTATCACCGTGAATTTGGTGTACGCCGAGCCGAGGTCCACGCCGAGGAAGCAGGAGCCGCCGGTGGGCGCTTTTTTGCCCTTGGCGCCCAACTTCAATAATCCGGCATCGCCAGCGATGGAGGTTGCCAACACTTTGTGGGACATGGCCCGTACCATGTTTGTGAACACGAGGTTGAGCGAGGTTCGGATGTAATGCTTGCGCCCGTAATCCACTATTTTCCCATTAAAAAAATCGATTTCGGTAGGCCGGTGGTTGATGAGGTCCACGGCGAGGGAAGGGAAGTGGTCGCCCGCTTTCCGGAGGTAGCGCAGGCATTTGCGAACGAAATCATCTTCGAACTTAATCTTCTCCGCCGCTGCCACTTCAACTGCTTCCTCGATGACCTGCTCGATGATTTCCACGGTGTTGGGCATGTCCATCGCTTCTTTCATGGTGAGTCTTCCGATGCCGCAAAGGGCACTGAGGGATGCGTTGAGGATGGCCTTTTCCCAACTCCGGCGCAACAACTCGAAAGAGGAGATGACCTTTGTCTCAAGGTCCACTTTGTTAAGGTAAGAGGCCAACAACTCTGCCACATCCTTGCGGTTGTCATCGATGGATGCGAGGTAGTTGGGCGGATTGAAAAAGGTGACCTTCACCACGTTGGGTGCGCTAAGGTTACCGGCGAAATTGATCACCATGCGCAGCACCTTCGATTCGCCGAAGGCGCCGGCCAGGATGTATTCCGTGTCGATGCCGTTTTGGGCGCTGACGAATGTCACGCCTTCTCTGTTCAAATCCTCAAGTTCGGGAATTGCACTTTCCGTGTGGTATGTTTTGAGCGAGGTAATCACCACTTCCGGCTCGAATGCCGCCATTTCTTCAAGGCTGGAGAATACGTTTTTGAAAAAACAGGCCTTTGTTCGCACGCCTTCCAGCTTCACCCCCTCTTTTCGAATAAGGTTGATTTTTATTTTGTTGTTGTCGCAAACGGCGACTTCACAACCGGCCTCTTGCAGGTGCACCGCCAATATGATGCCCACAGGGCCTAACCCGGCGATGCCGATTTTCGGAGAGGCTGATTTATTTATGTTTTTATGGTTTGTCATGGTTCACCTTTTTATTCAAGTCTCCAGTCTCCAATCTCAAGTCCACAGTTCCCCGTCAACCAACAAC
>CAZPHZ010000294.1:0-2400 GCA_964586035.1 uncultured Saprospiraceae bacterium | reverse complement strand
CAACCATCAACCATCAACCATCGCACGGCTTTCGATTTGCTCGATGAAAGTTTCGATTTTGGTGATGGTCTGGCCTTCGGAATAAAAACGCAGGTCGTTGAGGTCGCCCTCCACCACGAGGGTGGGAACGCCGGTTTCCTGCTTCAGTTGCTGGTGCATGCCGAAGCGGGAATTGGAGTTGTTAAAACAGGTTTTAGAGTCGTGGAAAATGACCCCGTTGATGCGGTATTCTTCCATCCATTTTTTCAAAAAATCCATCTTCGCCTGTTCGCTGCGATTGATGAAAATCTGGGTGTAGGCCAGTGCGGAGGATTCGAAAGGATGGCTCTCGTCGAAGTTGTCGAAAATCCAGCTATTGCAGTAGGTAGAGGCCACCACAGGGCTGTTATTTTGCAAAAACAAATCGGACAACGAGCGGATTTTACCCCAGATGGGCATGCCATCCCAAAAGATGCGGGCGGTCTCATGTTCGACGATTCCCTTGCCCTCGGCAATATACCCCTCCAGCTCTGCCAGCAGTGTTTCGTAATAAGACTTGGCGACGGGCGTACCCCGCAACACTACGATAGGACCCATGTGAATCACGCCATCGAAAAAGCTGAGGGGGGGCGGAGAATTTTTGGCGGTTTTAAGCACATTTTGCCACAGCAGGGTGGCCTCGCTGCTTAGCCGCAGCACCTCACGAAAACGGTCGATGTCGAACTTAACCCCGCTCGCCTTTTCGCAGGCTGGGATGATGGCCTTGAACTGCTGTACCACGAGGTCTATTTCGTCTTTGGTCACTTCGTGCAGATACCGGGGCGGGTGAATGCCGGCAATGGGGCAGTTGAAATGGCGGGCGTAAAAATGGAACCAGTCTTCCACTTCCCGGCACTGGTTGGTGTTGTACACGATGAGGTCGGGCCTTGGTACAGATTCCAACCCATACTGCTTATTTAGTGGTGTTTCGTTAGATAAAAAAGCACCGATGTCGCTCGTGGTGTAAGAGCACACATGGCCCGAATAGCCCTGCTTTGTGGCTGCCGGGATATAGTCTCCGGCGGTGCGGGTAGCCCCCATCAGGGCGCCATGATTTTCGGGAAAATACACCTCAAAACCGAAAGAACGCAGCAACTCCGCAGGTCCCACGCTCGTGCACCACGCCACCTTATTCCCGGCGAAACCCTGAAAATAGTCCCGCATCACATCCTTGAGCACTGCCGTTGATTTTATCTTTATCATGGTCAAAATTTTGGTATAGGGCGTTCCCCCTCTCAATTTTTCATTCCTCATCCAACCGGATCATATACACATCTTCACCCACCGGATAGTCCGTTCCATAAAGGTTGTTAAGGTGGACTTTATAAGCTTGCATCACCTTATTAGGGGACATCTTCATGGAGGGAGTAAGGGTATTGTTTTCCACTGTGAGCTCTGCGTCGATTACAGCGGCAGCTTTTATTTTGGAGAATTTCTGTCCGATGCCGCAATTGGCATCGTGTAAGCAACCTTGCAGGCATTTCCCGAGTTCCTCTAAATTGCGCGGGCAGAAGCAACCCTCCATTGGCGAGAGGCTGTAGTCGGGATTCGACAGTAATTTTTTATTGGGAAAAAGCAAGGCCACGGGAAATTGCTCTCCAGCGCCGCTCACCAACGCAAAGGAGATGTAATGGCATTTGTTCTGAATCAGCTTTTCCATGTCCGTTGGAATGACTTTCTCGCCGTTGGATAGCTTGAAAATCCGGTCTTTGCGGGTAATTAGTTTCAGGCCTGTATCAGTGAATTCTCCGACGTCGCCCGTGCGGTACCAGCCGTCTTCGGTAAATGCACCTGCGTTGGCCTCGTCATTATTGTAATAAGACACCATGACGTTGGGGCCTTTCACCTGTATCTCATTTTCCTCGCCGATGCGAAGAGTCACGCCGGGAATGGGTTTGCCGACGACGCCGGGCTGCCTTTTCACCCCGGGGTCGGTGAGGGTACAACAGGGGGAGGTTTCCGTAAGGCCCCAGCCCTCAATGACTGGAATACCCCGCCGTTCGAATTCATCGGAGATTTTTTCGGGCAGCGGAGCCGCAGCCGTAAAAACGAATTTCAGGCCGGAGTTGAAAAACATGTCTTCGGCCTCTTGGCTTTCGCGGGTTAGTTCCACCAATGCCTCGTGCACCTTGGGCACGCTTAAAAAAACGGTGGGTTTTACCAGTTGCCAGTTTTCCATAATGCTTTCGGGCTTTTTCCCAAAGCTGCTTTCCAAAGAGTAAGTGGCACCGTTACTGAGCGCAGAAAACAATTCGAAAATGCCGCCGAAGCTGTGGTGCCACGGCAGGTAGCTCAAAAACCGGTCGTTTTCGTCGAGGTTCCAAAATATGCTGAGAGCTGCCTGTTGAGACTAAATGTTGCCATGTGTGTGATGCAGAAATC
>CAZPHZ010000293.1:0-4169 GCA_964586035.1 uncultured Saprospiraceae bacterium | reverse complement strand
CCGCAAATTGTCGGAAAACAACACGGCGGCTCGTGCAAGTGACTTCGGCGCAGAGAACGCGCTGACTGATTTTTTGAACAGCAACGGCGTCTCCGGTGACGCAGAGTTCAGCGAACTGGCCGGGGCCATCGATATGCCTGAGTTTCTGGATTACCACCTCCTGTACATCTTATCTGACAACCCCGACTGGCCTACTTACAATGTCCGGCGTTTCAAGAAGCGGGTGCCGGGGGCAAAATGGCATTACCTCACCTATGATTTCGACCAGGCTTTTGGTCTGCTCGATTACCAACCCGAAGGCTCCGGCTGGAATACGGGCAATGGCTCAAACAACACTTTGGCCCGTACGCTGGACGGCACGTCCTTAGGATGGCCCAATCCAGTCTGGGCAACTTTGCCTTTCCGAAAGGCCATGGAAAACCAGGGATTTCGCCATGCTTTTATCAACCGCACTGCCGACTTTTTGAATATACTCTTCTCGGCTGAACGGATGAACAAACACATTGACGAATTCGAGGCCCGTTATCTTCCCGAAATGCAGCGTCATTACAACTTTTGGAACGGTGGTTTTAATCCATGGATTACCAACGTCGGTATTCTGCGCAAATTCGCCAGCGAGCGTACCGGCTATATGAGGCAACACGTCGTTGCACAATTTGAAGAGGTGAGTGGCACTGCCACTGTGACTTTACAAGCACAGCCTGAAAACGGCGGCACCATATTTTTCAGCACCATAACTCCCCAAAACAGCCAACTGCCATGGAGCGGAGTATATTTCACCGGAGTGGACATTCCCGCCGTGGCGGTACCAGCGCAGGGGTATGCCTTCGCCGGGTGGTCTGACCCGGGCATGGCCAATTCTCCGACATCCGCCATCACCCTCACTGGTGATGAAACCCTGACGGCCAATTTTGTGCAAGGCTCCGAAGCCACCAATTCCATCGTTATCAATGAGATAAATTACAACTCCCCCGATAGCCTCAACAGCGGCGACTGGGTGGAATTGTACAATCCCCACAACATTTCCGTAGATATTTCAGGTTGGGTATTTAAAGACCAAAGCGGCAATTATTTCAGCCTGCCGGCCAATACCATCTTACAAAGCCATGCCTATCTTGTGCTCGTAGAAGATGCATTGGCTTTTTCGGCTGTGTATCCTTTTGTAAATAATTATGTGGGAGAATTCGGTATTAAAACACATGGCTTTAAGTTGAGCAATAACGACGAATTAGTGGTGTTGCAAAACGCCGCTCTGCAAGTCATCGATTACGTTCATTATTACGACGCGGATCCTTGGCCCGAAGACGCTGATGGTGGTGGGGCTTCCCTTCAGTTAATAAACGTGCAACTCGACAATACTCTTCCTCAATCGTGGAAAACAGAAGCCCCTACTCCCGGTCTGCCGAATGTGCCCATTGTGAAGCAAGACCAAATTATCAATTTCACCAACATCGGCAACAAACAAACCACCGATGCTCCGTTTGAAATTTTTGCCACTGCCACCAGCGGTTTACCGGTAAGTTTCCAGGTGTTGTCTGGCCCCGCCTCTCTCGAAGGTAATACTGTCACCCTTAACGGCATGACCGGCACCGTTTCAGTGGAGGCCACTCAAGCTGGCAGCTGGGAATGGAACGCCGCACCGCAGGTCGTGCAGTCGTTCGACGTGACCTTGCCTGCACCCTCTGAGGGTATCGACCTTGAACTGACTATGAGTGGCGCACCAGCTACCCTGACACAATTCGGCAACGCATCGTTTACAGCAACTCTCATTAACGCCGGAAATGAGGATGCGCCTGGCGTCGAGGTGTATTTCCCGTTGCCTAACGGTGCAGTGTTTTCCGGAGGAAATGGGTATGAGGCATCCCAGGGTTCTTACACCCAATTCGGCGATCAGGTCTGGGCGGTGGGGACAGTGGCTGCCGGCACAATTCAAACCATTACAATCAACTTATTCGTATTGGAAAATGCCGCGCTTACCGGTTATGCGGAGGTGCTCCAATGTGGCGGCCCCGACGCTGACAGCACCCCCGGCAACGGCGTGTGCTGCACCGCCCTCGAAGATGATGAAGCCGCCTTAACTATCCCATTGCCTCTGCCTCAGAACCAAAGTATCACTTTTTTCGCCATCCCCGGTAAACTGACCACCGATGAGCCTTTCGGCATCTCAGCCTCCGCATCGAGTGGATTGCCGGTAAACCTGTCAGTCCTTTCGGGACCAGCATCCCTCAACGGAACTACGCTAACTCTGAACGGCACGCCGGGTGTAGTCACAATCGTCGCCAGCCAGCCGGGCAACGCCATTTTCTTACCTGCACCAGATGTGCAGCGTTCGTTCACAGTATCTACTCCGCCCCAGAATTTGCCTGACCTCGAATTGAGCGTTGGCTCCAATGTTCCGGTTCTCACGCCTTTCCAATCATTTTCGGTCAGGGCGGTGGTCACCAATACGGGTATCCTCGATGCTCATGAAATCAGGGTAGCGGCACCCATTCCACCAAACAGCCACCTTGTCTTTGACCTTAAATCCAAAGGGACTTACGATCCCATTGCCGGGGAATGGTCATTCGACGGCCTGGCACCCGGTGAAACGGCAACTTTAGAGTTGCATTTGTATGCGTTGCAATTCAGCACTGAGTTCAATTGGTTCGCACAGGTTTCCGCCGCCAGCCCCGATGACCCCGACAGCAGCCCTGGAAACAACAGTACCGGCCAACCGGCCGAAGACGATGAAGCCCTCCTTGTTCTGGAACTTGCCAATATCCCCGCTCCAAGCATTGAGGGAGAGTCAGACTTTACCAATTCCTCCAGCACGGCGGAATTCCTGGCCACGCCACCGGATGGCACAGCGCCGGTGGCGTCTGATTTTGGGCTTTCGCCCAACCCCGCTTCCAATTTTGCAGACATTGACCTTTCCCCAGCCACCGGCCAGTCCGTACAACTTAGGGTATTGAATGAGATGGGCGCTGTTGTGAAAGAATATTCGCTCGGAAAGGACCACGCCACGTCGTTCAGGCTTGACATGGCCGGGCTTCCAGCGGGATATTACATCGTTCGCATATTGCCCGAAGGGCAGGAGGCACAGAGCCTCCCATTTGTAAAAACGAGGGGATGACGGCGAAATGGTTAAACTGAATCGGGCGTGCCGCCGAATGATAATTTTTTACCATTTTTGGGCAAACAATGAAACCCACTATGGCGAAACGCAAGCCCAAAATCAAATCATCCACATTCGAACCATTCAAAAGAAACCTGGTGCGCACATACAGTTGGGGGCTATTCACACTGGGTATCCTCATTTATGCGAACACACTTTTTCACGATTACACTCTCGACGACGCCATCGTTATTTACGACAACGAATTCACCACTAAAGGATTGGCGGGTATTCCAGCCCTGTTGAAATACGACACGTTCCGCGGCTTTTTTAAGGTTGAAGGCAAAGAAAAACTGGTGGCGGGAGGCCGCTACCGGCCGCTTACCCCTCTTTTATTCGCCGGCGAGGTGCAGTTTTTTTCACCAGTGAAAAAGGATAAAAACGGACTGGTGGTAAAAGACGCGGACGGCCAAACTGTTTTTGACCCCATGCAAGGAGGTGCCCGCAATGCGGTGAAATTCATTGGGCACCTCATCAATGTTTTGCTATACGCTCTGACGGGTGTGGTGCTGTTCAGGTTGTTGTTGAAGTTGCTCCCGCAAAACTCCGGCAGGCTAAAAAATCATGCCGCGCAAGTGGCGCTTGCGGCCAGTCTGCTGTTTGTTGTGCACCCGCTGCACACCGAGGCGGTGGCCAATGTGAAAGGTGCCGACGAATTGCTAAGCCTTCTAGGCAGTCTGTCGGCGTTGCTGTTATCGCTGCAGGCTTTTCATAAAAAAAAGGTCAGGCTTAATTTTGCGGCCGCGGTGCTTTTTTTCCTCGCCCTGCTGTCGAAGGAAAACGCCATCACTTTTTTGGCAGTAGTGCCGCTGAGCTATTATTTTTTCACCAAAGCAAAGGGTGGTAAAATACTCGCGCAGAGCCTGCCTTTTTTGGCCGCTGTAGCGCTGTTTCTCATCATTCGCGGCATCGTGTTGGGCTGGACGGTCGGAGGCGAACTGCCGCGGGAATTGATGAACAACCCCTTTCTAAAACTCGTCGGCAGCCAGTATGTGGATTTCACCGCCAGTGAAAA
>CAZPHZ010000292.1:0-4181 GCA_964586035.1 uncultured Saprospiraceae bacterium | reverse complement strand
TTTATCATCTTATTATTTGCTTTCATTCTCGCCAGTTGCTCCGATGCACCGGCCACCACCACCAAAAGCCCGGCACCGGAAAATCAGCCAACGACCGGACAGACCGTAGCAAACAATGCTGCCGCAGAAAATGACCAACCGGCAACACCGCAGACAGTTTCCGCCACGCAACCTGAAGAAAGCACTACTGCTTCACCAGCACCGGCCAGGCAGGTGTCGCAAAAAACGGCAGCCACCGGAACCCCGTCCCCAGTTGCCACCGAAAAGGCCGCTCCAAAGGATGAAGAACCGGCACCCTCCGGCACCGCTACTACCAAAATTGAAAAGGCTACCCCCCCATTGAAGCAGCCCGTGGTAGCGCCCAAAAAAACACCCCCAGTCCAAAAGCAGCCACTTGCTACAGCCCCTAATCACGAGGTTTGGGATAAATTGCTGCGCCAATACGTTAGCGCTGCGGGAAAGGTGAATTACGCCGGGTTCAAAAAGGACGTTGCCCAACTCGACGCTTATCTCAAGATGCTTTCAGAGAATTCACCGCAGGCCAGCTGGACACGTGGCGAAAAAATGGCCTTCTGGATCAATGCCTACAACGCCAACACAGTGAAACTAATAGTGGACAATTACCCGGTGAGCAGCATCACCAAGTTGCACGGCGGTAACCCCTGGAAAGTTGAGTGGGTGAAAATTGGCGGTAAGTCATATAGCCTTGACTTCATCGAGAACGGCATCCTTCGGCCTCAATTTAAAGATGCCCGAATCCACTTCGCTGTGAATTGCGCCGCAAAATCCTGCCCGCCTCTGCTCAACCGGGCGTGGACGGCCGCCACTTTGGAAAGCAATTTTGAAAGCAGGGCAAAGGCTTTCATCAATAACCCCGCTTTCAATAAAATCGGGGCCAAAGAGGTACAGGTGAGCAAGATTTTCGAGTGGTATGCTGCCGACTTCGGCGACCTCATCAGATTCCTGAATAAATACTCGGCCACTCCAATAAAGCCTGGTGCCACAGTGAAATACCTCGAGTACAACTGGGCGTTGAACGATTGAGGCGGTTGGCAGTTGGCAGTCAACTGCCCTCCACCTTTTTCACCCTCGGAGAGTCTGCCCCCTCCCCCGGTTCCCATTCCCGAATGCCACGCCAAGAGGGCCGCGTGGTTTCGGGGCAGCCTGTTTTGTTTTGAAACTGGGTTTTGTTTGTTGTAGATTGCTCCAAATAAATTCGGCTGAATAAAAAAGTAAAGCCTCCGGTTTGGCGGATTGAAAAAAAAGCACGTTTTTTGAGACTTCAAGCACTCAAATTAGAAACACCAACGTGAAAGTACTTTCAAAATCCTGCGTTTACGGTCTCAGAGCATTGACGTACATAGTGGCGAAAAAAGACGTGACAGGCTATGTGAACATTGGAGAAATATCCAAAGAATTGGATATTTCCTTTCACTTTTTGACGAAGATTTTTCAGTCGCTTACCAAAAACAACATTCTGGAATCTTACCGGGGCCCAAATGGAGGCGTAGCATTGGTGAAACCTCCGGAGAAGATTTTTATTATAGACATCGTAAAGATTCTCGATGGAGAAGATTTCTTTGATAAATGCCTGTTGGGCTTACCCGGTTGCGGCGATTTCGACCCATGCCCCGTACACGATTTCTGGGCATTAGCCAAAGATGCCCTGAAAGGTGAATTCGAAACTACCTCGCTGGCACAACTGGGTGCAAAAGTTAGCGAGGAAAGACTTAGGCTGAGGCCTTAAGGTTTTTTTTTGACCATAATTAAGACTATTGACTCTTAAAGATGTATGCCTGAATGCTTCTATTGCAACTACAAACTCACCACTCTTTTTACCAAATCCTACAAAGCAATCTGTACACATGGCAGACAAAAATCGGGGGACGTAATTCTATATCCTTTATATAATTCCCATGAAAAAAACATTACACATACTTCTTTGTATTGCGCTGTCGCTCGTTTTGGCACCCGAAGTGCAGGCGCAGGAATACAGAACCATCGATGGTACCGGTAACAACATCATACATCCCGGCTGGGGGGCGGTGGGTACCCATATCATCAATGGAACCATTGGCTTTGCCGACGGTATTTCAGCTCCCGCCGGACCAGACTGGCCAAATCCCAGGTATATCAGCAATTCACTTTTTGCGCAGAGCACATTGGTCAACGACAACCTCGGTCTAAGCGCCTACGCTTGGGGTTGGGGGCAATTCATCGACCATTGCATCACGCTATCGCCAAACAATCCTGGCGAGGAAATGAACATCCCCGTGCCTCCATACGATGCCTATTTCGACCCCAATGGTTCGGGAACTGCTGTCATTCCCATGGAACGTTCCAGCTACGACACCACTACTGGCACCGGCACGGGTAATCCGCGGATTTACTTCAATGGCATCACCGCATTCATCGATGCCTCCAATATCTACGGATCTGAAGCCCAACGGGCAGCATGGTTGAGAACTTTCAGCGGCGGAAAACTGAAAATGTCGGCGGGTAATTTGCTGCCTTATAATACAACGACCGGCGAATACGACGACCCTGTCGATCCCATTGCTCCGGGGATGGCCATGCCCTACCCGAATGTGCAAAAGTATTTTGTATCGGGAGACGTTCGGGCCAATGAGAATCCGCTACTTACGTCATTACATACCCTTTTTGCACGGGAGCACAACCGCCTGTGCGAAGAGTTGGTCGTGGCACATCCTGAATGGACGGACGAGCATCTTTATCAGCAGGCCCGCAAATTGGTGGGAGCTGAAATTCAGGCCATTGTCTACGAAGAGTGGCTACCCGGCCTTGGCATGGAGGTGACGCCTTACATCGGTTATGATAGCTTTGTAAATCCCGGCATCACCAATGTGTTCAACACGGCGGCCTACCGCTATGGTCATACCACCATCACCAGCCTGATGGTTCGCATGGACAACAATGGCGAATATATGCCGCAGGGGGATATTTTGCTGCGCAATGCTTTTTTCAATCCGGCAGCCATCACCGAAGTCGGCGGCATCGAGCCCTACCTAATTGGTTCGGCTACTATGGTGGAGCAGGATTTCGACTGCAAGGTAATCGACGACCTGCGAAACTATCTTTTTGGCCAACCGGGAGGAGGTGGCCTGGACCTGGTGGCGCTTAATATCAATCGCGGTCGCGATCGTGGTTTGCCAGATTTCAACACCGTGCGGGCCGATTATGGAATGGCCCCTATTTCGGGTTTTTCGGAATTGAGCAGTGACCCCCTTATGAACGAAAATATGGAATTTTTATACGGCGACATCAACGAGGTAGACCCTTGGGTGGGGATGCTTGCCGAATCAAAAATGCCCGGTGCACTTTTTGGGCCAACGGCCATGACAACGGTTAAAAAGCAGTTCATGGACTTGCGGGATGGCGACCGGTTTTATTATGAAAACGATTTTTGGCTGACGGAAGAAGAAAAGCAATGGCTGAAGGGAACCAGGCTGGCAGATGTGATCCGCCGCAACACAGCTGTGACCATTATTCAGGATGATGTTTTTATCGCTGAACCTTTGCTTACGGGAGCTTTTGAGCGGAGAACGAATGATGGGATCGCTTTCGGCCTGTACCCCAATCCAGTGCAACAGCAAATGTCGCTGCGCATAGGGGCCATTCAAAAGCGGGAAGTCACCTTGCAGATAACCGGCGGCCAGGGCAAGTTAATCATGGAAAGAGTGCTCCACTTGTCGGCAGGGAATAATATTGTGTCGCTGAGTTTACCGGGGGATTTACCCGCCGGATACTATGTGGCGACTATCGTTGCCGGTGATAGCACCGGCTCGCAACGCTTTATTAAGCAATAGGTTGGGTATTTGTACTTCACTTTGGATATATGCCGGGCGGGGAATTGCCTCGCCCGACTTTCTTGCTTTTACATTTTAAAACAGCAGGGCAAAGGGGAGGAATTAAAAATATTGCATTGTTGTTTCCGGGAGATGACGCTGAAAGTCCTTTGCGATTTTTCGGGCATCTATCGATTTGTTTTTTACTTTTGAGCTAAGAAAATACAGGCCAAAGCATCGATTTTTTTTTTGAGCTAATCAGGGCCAGATATTGCTGATTTGATTCTCTGGAGATAGCCTGATTGTTTTGGTGTGTTAATTTAAGAAATACAGAAAAACGAGCATTCCATCAGACAGTTAAAAAAAAGATGAACG
>CAZPHZ010000291.1:0-4182 GCA_964586035.1 uncultured Saprospiraceae bacterium | reverse complement strand
ACCTTCGGTACGGGACTTCCTTCGGTCGTTGTTCATTGCTCATTGTTCATTGTTCGTTGTTCGTTGTTCGTTGTTCGTTGTTCATTGTTCATTGTTCATTGCTCATCGTTTCAAGGGCATCCGCAATCGCTTGCTCTGCAGCTCGCCAATATCACGACCACTGCCCAAAAAAGTAAGACTGCAATCAACCGGCGATTTTTCTTCATGGAGTGTTAAATTTGCGTGAACCACAAACTTAGCAATTTGCCAAAAAGAATACTCGCCGCTCCCTTGAACTGGGGGCTTGGCCATGCCACCCGCTGCATTCCCATCGTACGGGAATTGCAACGTCAGGGGGCCGAAGTCATCCTCGCCTCCGATGGACGGGCTTTGGAATTGTTGCGGCGGGAGTTTCCCGAACTGATGGCATTGGAACTGCCCGGGTACCATATCCGGTACAGAAGCATTAATATGATTTGGAGCATGGGTCTGCAGCTTCCCCGCATCCTTTTGGGGGTGTGGCGCGAGCATCGAAGCGTAGCCAAAATCATCCGCCGCCATGCCATTAGCGGCATCGTTTCCGACAATCGGTACGGCTGTTTTCACCGCACTGTGCGCAGCATTTTCATCACACATCAATTGCTTATCAAAGTGGCGGAAAGCGGCAGTGAAATACCGGGCCATCCCACGTTACTTTCTCTTTTTTCGGAAAAAATTGCCAACTACTTCAACCGCCGTTACCTCAGCCGTTTCGACGAATGCTGGGTGCCCGATTTGCCGGACGAGCCGAATCTTTCCGGCGAATTGGGACATGGGATGAAAAGCGAAATGGGAGGGGGATTGAAATATCTGGGTGCTCTTTCCCGAATGCGCCGGTTCGAGGTGCCCCGAAAATACGACGCCGTAGCCGTGCTGTCGGGGCCGGAGCCGCAACGCAGCTTTCTGGAGCGGGAAATTATCGAGCAGGCCAAAGGTCTGCCTTACAGGTTTCTCATCGTGCAGGGAAAGACCGAAACTACGGAGCGCCATTTTATCGAAAAAAACGTCGAGGTAGTTTCTCATCTGGCCTCAAATGATTTGAACGAGGCCATGCTCGCCGCCGGCGTATTCATCGGCCGCAGCGGGTACAGCACCATCATGGATTTAGCGCGGCTGGGCCTTTCTGCCTTACTTGTTCCGACACCGGGGCAGACAGAGCAGGAATATTTGGCTGCAAGATTTTCGAAACAGGGGGTATTCTGCGTGCAGGAACAAGGCCACTTGGATTTGGCCAAAGGGCTGGTGGAAGCACAAAGCCGCAGTAGGTTGTCCGATAAATTTTCGGATGACAAACGGTTGGTGCAAGTTGTTTTGGAATTTTTGGCTAAACTATGACATATAGCGTGGCAGTGTGAATCGATTTCAATGCAGCAATTACCGCTCGCATTCCCGCCGGAAATGTGAATTCCCGTATATTCGCCGCCATCCTTCTAGCGCGGAGTCACAGTTTGCCACACGGAAGGAAAAAAACCATTAAACTTAAAACACTGATGAGTAACATTGATTTTTCAAAAATCGAAAACGGCGTCAACGGCTATCTCGACGCCGCCCTGAAAGACGGGAAAATTGACCGCCAGAGCTACGAGATGGCGAAGAAAAACACGATGACCTATCTGCGTGAATGGCTGACCGATGAAAATTTTCTTCGCATCTCTCCCAACGTCAGAACTGGCATCATGTCGGCGGTGAATGCAGGCAAATGGGAGGAACTCGTGAATACTTTCCGCAAAAAAATGAGCTTCGGCACAGGTGGCATCCGCGGCTTCATGGCCGGCGACCGTGAGAGCATCGTGCGGCTGAAAGAGGAGGGCCTCGATGCCCCTATTCTGAAAGGACCGAACACTATCAACAACATTGTGCTGCTGCTGACCAGCGCAGGAGTGGCACAGTTTGGCCGGGAGAAAGGTATTGATAAAATTGTCCTCGGTTACGATAGCCGTATCCGCGGGGCGGATTTTGCCAAAATAATAGCCGAAGAATTTCTCGCTTATGGCTTCACCGTTTATCTCTTCGATGAGGCCTGCCCCTTTCCGGAGGTCACCTTTGCCATTCCACATGTGAAGGCCGGTATGGGCATTTTACTTTCTGCCAGCCATAACGATTACCGCTACAATGGGTATAAGCTATGTGGTGGTAACGGCTCACAGTTCGACCCCGAAGAACGCAGCGATATGTTCAACAACTATATTCAGAAAGTAACCAGCAAAGACATCAAACTGATGCCAATAGAAAAGGCCCCGAAAGGACGGGTGGTTTGGCTCGGAGGCGAGCACAAACTCGATGGTGTGAATTATTATGGCCATGAGCAGCACGAAGATATACACGGTGCACACCGTGAACACATCAAGAAATTCCTATTGCAAGACGCCGGATCTGCCAAAAATCTCAACATCGGGTTCTGTGCCTATCATGGTGCCGGGCGCATTGCTGTGCCACGGCTTTTGGGAGAAATCGGGTTTAAGAACATCGACATTATCCATAAAAACGGGCTGCACGATTTAAATGGCCTATTCCCCAGCTTCAATAGCGATCCGGGCAAAGAGCAACAACCCGATCCCGGCGACCGCAGGGCCGGTAAAATAGCCGTCGAAGCATTCAAGTCTGAATATCCCGGGAAATGGGGCGGTCTTGACCTGCTCATCGGCACCGACCCAGACGCCGACAGGCTGGGGGTGACCGCTAAGGTGCCGGTTGACCAGCGTTCCATTTACGGTGGACAGGATTATGCCCTGTTACCCGCCGACGAAGTGTGGTCGCTGTTGCTTTGGTACCGCCTGCATTTGGATAAAAGCATTGAAAAAGAAAAAGCGTTTATCGTGTTTTCTCATACCACTACAGATGCGCTGGGCATGCTGGCAAAGAAAAATGGTGTGGGTGTGATAAAGACCTGGGTGGGCTTCGCTGCGCTATCCGCAGCAGTGCGCGATAGCTGGTACGGAGAATTGGCCGAAGGCCTGAAAGAAGGAAAAAAAGACCCCAACGATTCCCTCACCAACATGGTGGTGCTCGAAACTACCGGCATGAATAAAAATCGCACTTATAACCTCGGAGCTTTTGAACAGAGCAACGGTTTCTCATTGCTCGGCTACCCTCCAAAAGACAAAGGTTCGCTCGGGGAGAAGGGCCACGTGCGCGATAAAGACGGCACCTTCGCCGCCATCCTCGTGGCCGAAATCGCACAATGGGCAAAAGACCAGGGCTCCAGTCTGTATGAACTGATTGACAAACACATTTATCTCGATCCGGAAATCGGATTGTTTTACAACCACTACGAGCCGGACCCCATTGATGGCGAATACCCCGGCATAGAGGGAGACCGAATGAAAAAAGCCATCCTGCGCAGGGCCTTGGGCTATTACCAGATTGGCAAAGCCGGTGGCCTCGAAATCGGCGGCCTCCCGGTGAGTGATGTGGTAATGTACCGAACCGGCAAGTACGACCACGTATATCCTCCAACACCCGATTGGGTGTTTCCCGACGAAGGGATACGATTCTATTTCAACGACAACCTGAACCACCTCACGGTCCGCCCATCGGGCACAGGGAATGCGTTGCGCCTGCACATACAGATGCACGATTTCGACGTAAACGAGGTAAATCTGGTGGGGAAAAAGGTGGAACTCCGCCGTCGCGCAAAGTCGGTGGCCGACCATATCCGCGAGCTGTTGGGAGCGCCGCGGAGTAGTGTGTTTTAGTTGAAGGGCCGGCTGGTTAAAAGGTTTTCAGCGCAATTAATCATCCAGCCATTCAGACATCATTTGAGTGCGTAACAAGCGTGGGGACCACTTTTTTGCTTCCATGCCTCGTTCTGTATTCCTGCTTGCGAAATGATGTCGCAGACATCACACCTTTTTAGATTAAAGGGAAATGAGAAGTTTTCAACCTCTCACGAGGTCGAAAAGTTGACCGGACGGGCTTTTTACAAAGGTTTGACCTCTGAGGAGGTCAACCTCCCCGCGCGGTAATAGTCCCCGGGTGATTTTGATTCAGCCTGTGAATCGATGAAAAAGCGGGTAACTTTTGCCGGTTTTTAAGGAACCATTGCTCAGTACACCTATCGGGAATTTTGAGCGCGCAACAAAAACGTGGGGTAACGTACAGCCGAACTCCTGTTCGGCTTGAAAGGGGGAGGCTGGTGAATAGGAATTGGGAGTACGCTGCCCA
>CAZPHZ010000290.1:0-4183 GCA_964586035.1 uncultured Saprospiraceae bacterium | reverse complement strand
TGTTATTCAGGGCATTGAACAGGAAATGTGGATTGACTTGCGATTTCAAAAACTTCATTTCCGTTTCCAACTTTTCATTCTGAAACTCGGCGGCCTCCTTTTCTTTCCTGTTGGCGAAGCTGGCGATCTGGAATACAGCACTGCCGAGCAACGACGTGAAATAGGGCATGGCCGAACTGATGTACCGCCAATACCGAATGGAGTTGGAGCGGGGAAAATTCCTTGGCCTTCCGCCTCCCGTAGCCCGGTGGAAATATTCGCCCCACGGCGCACCATCCCAGCTCACCAAGAAAGTGACCACTACTACCAAACTCAAGGCTGCCAAAATATACGCCAACTGTTTTTTGGAAAAATACAGCCGTGGCAGGATGACCTCAATATTTACGGTGATTACAATGGCAATGGCAATCAAGACGATGATGCTCCGTACAAAAAACCGGGAGGAAATTTCCATATTCCCCGACAACAAGAAGGGGATGAACACCCATAAAGCGCCCCAAAAAAATATTTGAAGCCACGTGTTCTTTTTTGGTAAAAAATTCATACCCCAAAGGTCTTCATTCGGAGCCATCCATCCAAAGTTTCTCAATCAACGCCGCTGTTTTTTCAATTTGCCGCCCTAAAATCCCGATCATGCAATTATTCGTTTCATTGATATTCCTCCCCGTTTCATTGATTATTTTTCCTTATGTCTATCGTAGTGGGCAGTTTTGCATCCCGTAAGTTAAAGCTAAAAACCTATCGATTATGCAATTAAAATTCCTTTTTTTCACCGTACTTCTTTTGGCCACCTTTACCAATGCCGAGGCCCAAAGAGGAGGCCGGAATATGGATCCCGAAAAAAGGGCAGAGGCACAAGCTGCCATGATGAAAGACAGCCTCTCGTTGTCAACTGCCCAAGCCAATAAAGTGAAGGAAGTATTGTTGAAATACGCCAAACAAATGTCGGATGTGCGCAACGAAAATTTCGGTGGCGATTGGTCCGCTATGAGGGACAAGATTATGACCATCCGGGAGGCACAAAACAATGAATTGAAAACCATGCTGACCTCCGAACAATTTAGCAAGTGGACGAATATCCTTGAGGCACAAAGAACCCAACGCGGCCAAAGAGGCTCAACAGGCCCCCGAGGTGGCAGAGACGATTAGCCGGGTGAAAAATCGGAACGATTGGGAAGGCAGCTCCGGCTGCCTTCCCCACCTGACTTCAACGGCTATTCTGGAAACTATGTATGCAATCACCCCGGCTGTTATTTTTACATCCGCCGGTCACCACTACAACTGTATGACCCACTTATGAAAAATTCCCTTTTAGCAATTGCCCTGCTCTTTTCCATGAGCCTGACGGCTCAAAATTTTACCATAAAAGGAAAAGCAGTGGACGAAAACAATGCCCCCCTGCCCGGTGCCCACGTGGCGCTTCAATATCCCTGGGGCGAAGATGTGCATCTCGAAGCTACCGAAGCCGATGGCCGGTTCGTCTTTACCAGCGTAGAGCAGGGCGGCTACAAAATCAAGATATCCTATTTGGGATATGAACATTTTGTGAAAGAAGTCACGGTAACCGGCCATTCGGTCGATTTGGGGATACTCTCTCTTTCCCCTGTTTCCACAGAATTGACGGAGGTGGAGGTGAAAGACCATGTGCCGATAGCAAAAGTGAGTGGCGACACCACCGAATTCAATGCCGATGCCTTCAAAGTGCTGAAAGATGCCAGCGCCGAAGACTTAGTGACCAAATTGCCAACGGTGACCGTCGATGGTGGAAAGGTGCAGGCGCAGGGTGAAGACGTAAAACAAGTGTTGGTGGACGGAAAGGAGTTCTTCGGCAATGACCCGACTGCTGCCCTGCGCAACCTCCCTGCCGAGGTTATCGAAAAAGTACAGGTGTTCGACCAGGAAAGCGAGCAAGCCCAGTTCTCCGGCTTCAGCGATGGCAATACTTCCAAAACCCTCAACATCGTCACCAAAAAGAACATGCGCGCCGGACAGTTCGGCAAAATATACGGCGGCTACGGTACGAACGATCGCTACCAGACCGGCGGCAACATCAACTTCTTCGACGGCGACCGCCGAATTTCCGTCATCGGCATGTCGAACAATGTCAATGTGCAGAATTTTAGCTCGGAAGACCTGCTCGGCGTCATGGGTTCAGGTGGCCGCGGGTGGGGCGGCGGCAGAGGCAGGGGTGGCCGCGATGGTTCCCACCGTGGCGGTTCCATGGGAGACTTTCTCGTGCAATCTTCAGGTGGAATTGCCCACACCACTGCCTTCGGCATAAACTATTCAGACGAGTGGGGGAAAAAGACAGAGGTCTCCGGCAGCTATTTTTTCAATAGAAGTAAAAACGACGCCATCGAATCCATCAACCGCCAGTTCATGGACCGGGAAGGTCTGGGTCAGTTGTATGTTGAAGACAATACCACTCTCAGCACCAACGTCAACCACCGGTTCAGCCTGCGCATGGTAAACGAAATTGACAGCTTGAACTCGCTCATTTTCCGGCCGCGGCTGACACTTCAACTCAACGACGGCAATTCTGCCACCTTGGGACAAACCACCTTTCGCTCCGATGTTTTAAACAGCACCGACAACACCTATTCCTCCAACCTCACGGCCGTGAATTTCAGCAGCAGCCTGTTGTGGCGGCACAAATTTGCCAAACGCGGCCGCACCTTTTCCGTCAACGTGTCGCCGGGCTATTCGCCCAAAAACGGCAACAATGCCCTGCAGTCCTACGATGCCTTTTTTACAGACATTCCCGCGTTCGATACCCTCGACCAACAGACGGGACTCGACGTGAACAGTTGGAACATTTCTTCCAATTTCACTTACACCGAGCCTGTTGGCGAACGGGCCCAGGTGGAGGCAAGCTATCGCGCAAGCTGGCAGCAGGAGGAATCCGATAAATCGAGCTATGATTTTCTCGAAGCCACTGGCGGCTACGACGCTTTGAACGAGCAATTGTCCAATGTTTTTTCCAACGACTATTATACCCAGAGGGTGACTACCGGCTACCGTTACAATAAAGGCCGCGACCTCAACGTGATGGTACGCACCTCGTACCAGTGGGCCAAACTGCTCAACAATCAGACCTTCCCCGACGAGCGTGAGTTCGACCATGTTTGGAACAGCATTCTGCCATTCGCCATGCTGCGCTACAATATCAACAAGCAGAAAAACGTCCGAATTTTTTACCGCACCAGCACCAACCAGCCCTCGGTGGAACAATTGCAAAATGTGATTGATAACAGCAACCCCCTCCAGTTGAGCACCGGCAATCCCGACCTTGAGCAAAGTTACCGCCACAGCCTTTTCCTGCGCTACCAGTCCACCAACACCGAAAAATCAACGGTATTTTTTGCCATGCTCGGTGGCAGCCTCACCAATAACAATATTTCAAACGCCACTTATTTTTCCGGCAGCGACAACCCAATCTTCGATGAACTCGACGTGCAGCCGGGGGCACAAATCACCCAGCCGGTAAACCTCGATGGCTACCGCAATGTGCGCTCATTCATCACCTATGGCCTGCCACTGAACAAACTAAAATCCAACCTGAATTTCAACATGTCGTGGACCTACGTCCGCACCCCGGGCTTGCTCGACGACCAGCTAAATTTCTCCAACAGCAACATCGCCGGCATCGGCGCTTCACTGACCAGCAACATCAGCGACCATATCGATTTCACCCTGTCCAGCCGCTCCAACCTCAGCCGGGCCACCAACTCCTCGCAAACACAGGGCAACTCGGATTACCTGATTCAGACCTCCCGGCTCCGTCTCAACTGGATAATCTTCGAGGGCTTCGTACTGCGCACCGACCTCAATCACCAGCTTTACACCGGCCTCTCCGATGCCTTCAACCAAAACTACTGGCTTTGGAATTTCGGCATCGGTAAAAAAGTCTTCAAAAACGAGCGCGGCGAACTCACCCTTTCGGTCAACGACCTGCTCAACCAAAACCGCAACATCACCCGTAACGTGACGGAGGCATACATCGAAGACACCCGCACCAACAACCTGCAGCAGTACTTCATCCTGACTTTCACCTACAACCTGCGGAACTTCAACTCCGGCAAGCAGTCGTCGCGGCGGGAAAATATAGAACTAATTCACGGCGGGCGCCCCCCCGGTATGCATTTGCAACGCAGGGTGGCAGAACTTCATCAAACGTCACTCG
>CAZPHZ010000289.1:0-4198 GCA_964586035.1 uncultured Saprospiraceae bacterium | reverse complement strand
GTTTTATGAATTTTCTTTTTTGAAAGTCTAAAGTCTTTTGTCTATTGTCAAATGCCCAGTAAGATTTCCTGGCATCAAAATTCAACCACAAAGCGACAGCCGATGATCCAAATTTTCGTCACGGGGGGAACCTTCGACAAAGACTACAATTACATTTCGGGAGGCCTCTATTTTAAAGATACCCACCTGCCCGCCATGCTGGAACGGGGCCGCAGCACGCTCGATTTTGATATTAAAACTTTGATGATGATCGACAGCCTCGACATGACCGGTGCCGATCGGGAAATTATCGCTCACAATTGCAAACTCTGTCCGCACGATAAAATTCTCATCACCCACGGTACGGATACGATGGTGACTACTGCTGAGTACCTCGCCCAGCAAAACTTCGATGATAAAACCATTGTTCTGACGGGCGCCATGATTCCTTATGCTTTCGGTACTTCTTCCGATGGGTTTTTCAACCTCGGCAGTGGGTTGGCTTTTTTGCAAACGTTGCCGGCCGGCGTTTATGTGGCGATGAATGGCCGGTACTATCCGTGGAATAAAGTTCGGAAGAACACCAAAACCGGGTATTTTGAGGAGCGGTAAGGTGCAGGTTCACATCTCGACTTTCCAACTCTTTTTTTATTATTGCATGCTCAAAACCGGCCGCCCTTGCAAAATGCGGTTTCTCTTTTGCCTCCGCCCACGGCCCTATGCTGACAAACAGTCGCGTTTACCCTGATAATTAAAAAATCCAAACAGCTAACAGATACTCAACATGAAAAAACTCTTTCTATTTCTGCTTATTTTTTTGACAGCCGGCTTGCAGATGGCCATTTCCCAGGAACCCGTCGCCACCTCCGATTTTTACGACACCGATAAAGTGCAGGACATCAACATCACTTTTTCGGTGGACAACTGGCAGTATTTCTTAGACTCTCTGAGATTCAACGGGAACGGAATGCTGGAAGGGACGGTCGAAATAAATGGTCAGAAATTTGAAAATGCAGGTGTGCGATTCCGGGGAACGCGCTCATTTGCGCCGGGCTCAAGCCGCAATCCTCTCCATATCGAATTGGATTTTAAAAACAAAGAACAGAATATTCAGGGATACAAGACGCTGAAATTGTCTAATTCGCTGCGCGACCCAAGTCTGTTGCGCGAGGTGTTGGGCTATGAAATCGCACGGACCTATATGCCCGCGCCGAAAGCCAATTTTGCTCGCGTAAGTGTGAACGGTTCGTATTATGGATTGCTCGTCAACCTCGAATCTGTTGAGGAATCTGCGTTTTTGGAGCGCTATTTCGGCGAAGCCGGAAGGCCTTTTTTCAAAGCCCGTCAGGTTATCGATGGCAAATATCCGGAAGGTTGCAAACAAAATATCTACGGTTCGTTGGAATACGACAGTGCCCCCGAATGTTACGAGATGAATTTTGAAAAGCTGTCGGACCACGGTACCCGCGACCTCATGGAGCTCGCCGTGCTCCTCAATGAAGATCCCGGAAGAATTGAAACTGTGCTAAATGTTGACGTTGCCCTTTGGATGCTGGCCTACAATAATGTACTCGTGAATTTGAGCAGCTACAGCGGCCACCACAGCGTCAACTATTATCTTTACCAGGATAAAAAAGGGCAGTTCAACCCTATAGTTTGGGACTTGAATCTTTGCTTTGGCAGTTATAAAAATATCGGAACCGGCTCTGATTTACGCACCAAGGGGCTCATCGAACTCGACCCGCTGATGCATGCGGATAACCCATCGAAGCCGTTGGTTAGCAAGCTTTTGGAAAGCGAAGAATACCGCAAGATTTACCTGTCGCACATGCGCACCATCCTGCACGATTATTTCCTCAGCGGAAAATTCGAAGAACGATCGACTGCCCTGCAAAGCCTTATCCGGCCTGATGTGGAGAAAGATGTGAACAAGCATTATTCCATGAAGGATTTTGACGCAAGTCTCAATAAGACCATCGGAAGGCACAGCAAGATTCCCGGACTTTTGCAGCTGATGGAGCGCCGGGCTTCTTTCTTAAAATCACATCCTGCGTTGGCGGTATTTCCATCTGAAATTTCGGAGGTAACTGTAACCGAACGCACCCCGTTGTCGAACAAAAAGGTGGAGAATTTTCACATAACAGCCTCTGTCAATAAATTTCCCAAACGGGTAATATTGAGGTACCGGTTGGCCGGGCAGGAAAATTTTAACCAGGTGCCGATGTACGACGACGGACGGAGCAAGGATGGCGAAGCTGGCGATGGAGTGTATGGCATAACCATTCTTCCGCAAAATAATGAGTCATCTATTGAGTATTATATCATTGCCGAAAATGCAGGACTTTACAGCTACAGCCCGGCCAATTATATGTGGGAGCAGTACACCGCCTCCCTCCCCGAATTGAACAAATAGCAAGACCGTTGACATGAAGTTATACCTCTCCGGATTCCTTTTTCTTCTTTGGGCCACGCCTCAGCTACGCTCACAAGACCTTTACGATGTGAGCCACATTCCGGAGATTCGCATGACCATTCCCGCAGAAAACTGGCATCATTTGCTCGACTCGCTGAAAATGTCAGGTGGGAAAGAGCGGGTGGAGGCCACCATCTCGATTGACGGTGTGGACTATGACCAGGTAGGTGTTCGTTACAAAGGCAACAGTTCGTATAAAAATCCCCGCTCTAAAGGCCAGGTTAAGCTGCCATTCAACCTGCGGGCCGACTTTGTAAAAAAAGACCAGACTTTTCCCGGTGGTTTCGAGACCATCAAATTGTCGAATGCCTTTCAGGACCCCAGCTTTCTAAGGGAAATTCTATCTTATGAAATAGCCCGGAAATACATGCCCGCTTCGCGCTGCAATTTTGCCAAAGTTTACGTCAACGGCGAGTACATCGGCTTTTACAACAATACCCAGGCCGTGGACGATGTTTTCCTCAAAGAAGCTTTTGGCACCAGCAAAAATACCTTCTTCAAATGCGACCCGGAATGGGACATCATCCATCGCTCGGATTATAGCGATTGCCCGCAGGGCGATAAGGCTTCGTTGATGTATCAGGGGGATGACGCCGATTGCTATCGCGGATGGTACGAGTTGCAAAGCAAAAAGAAAAAGGGGTGGCGGGAGCTGATAGATTTGACCAAATTGCTCAATGGCCACCCGGAGAGCATTGAGGAAGCAATGAATGTTGATGCCATCCTTTGGATGCTCGCCTTCAACAACGTACTCGTGAATCTCGACAGCTATTCCGGCCGGTTGTGTCACAATTATTACCTCTACCGCACGCCTGACAGCCTGTTTACTCCCATCGTCTGGGACATGAACATATCTTTCGGCGGATTCAGGTGGGATGGGGAAAAAGCTGGGGAGCTCACCAATGAAGAGATGCAGACTTACAGCATGTTTTCGCATTATAAAAACCGGGACCGCAAACGTCCGCTCATCACCAACTTGCTGGCCAATCCGTTGTACCGGAAAATCTATGTGGGGCATTGCCGCACCATCGTCATGGAAAATTTCGCCAACGGCGAATACCTGAAAACGGCCAAAAAAATACAAGACAACATCAACGAGGAGGTGGAAAACGATCCCAACAAGCTATACGATTACGAGGGCTTCCGAAAGAATCTGGTCTATACCGTACCCACCGGCTATTCCAAAGCCATCGGAATAGTGGAGCTGATGGAAAAACGCACCGGCTACCTCATGCACCACCCGCTGTTCAACGGCACCAATCCCGTGGTAAGCGAGGTGAAACATAAAACCGTCTCTGGAGGAGTCGTTATTTCAGCCACCGTGACCGGTGCCAAAAACGTTTTTCTGGCCTGGCGCCCAAACGAGCACTCGCCGTTTAAAAGAATAGAAATGACTCCCGGCGAAAACGATAGCTGGAGCCACTCCCTGACGGGCTACGATAAGCTGCAATATTACCTCATCGCCGAAGGCGGCCGCCTTGCCATTTGTTCGCCGGAGCGAGCGGCTTATGAGTTTTACGAAGTAAAATAACCCCCCCCTCAACCCTCTCAACTCTCTCAACCCTCTCAACCCTCTCAACCCGCTCAACCTTCTCAACCTTCTCAACCCTCTCAACTTTCTCAACCTTCTCAACCTTCTCAACCTTCTCAACTTCTTCCATCCATGCCCGTCAACACTCCTCCTAGCTCCAATCCTCCCTTTTCTCTGTTCAGTGGACATTTGGCGACGACTTAGCCGCCAGGGCG
>CAZPHZ010000288.1:0-4213 GCA_964586035.1 uncultured Saprospiraceae bacterium | reverse complement strand
TGGGCCTGATACCCGCATAATGCCCTATCACTTCGAACGGCACTTTCAAGACTTCTCCAAGCTGACTCTTTAACCATTCTCGTTTCTCAATCTCGGGTTGCAAATGGTCGTATTCGTACCGGCTTGTTGAGCCTGCCCAATAAATACCCCCTTGCAGAGGAACTATAAAAATGCGATGCTTAATCATTTTTTCAAATGAAGCACCTTGAATTTTTATGAGCAACAGTTCACCTTTGGTGAGGGCAAAGGGCAAATATTCGAAGAATGGATTTTGTGCCGCCCGGCTGCCTTCACAGAATATCACCTGCCGGGCATTGAGACCGTTATAATTCACTCCCCCAGGTTGAATATTTAGTTGACGGAAGTCGAAAATATTCTCCATGAGGAGTGCCTTCCGTTTGAGGTATGCGCGGAAAGAAGCTACGAGCTGTGGCATGGCCACCTGCACAGAAAACCGGGTCTCCCCCCAGGCTCTGACGTTCAGTAATGAATTAGGATAAGGTGCCGATTTGGGAGATTCCGCAATGAATGGATGGTAATCCTCAAAGGCCGCCCTGCGCAGCCACTCATTTTCATCAAAAACGGCCGGCAGAGCTCTCAAGATGTTTCGTTCGAACCAAATGGGAATGCCGAGAAGTGATTCAAGTTCCCGATAAGTTTTCTTAGCAAAAGGATGAAGCTCTTCAAACCGCCAGCTTTTTACCAGACGGCGGCCTGTAATCGGATTAACGATGCCGGCAGCTATTCCCGAAGTAGCTCCTTCCAGGGGCTGGTCAACGACAGCGATGCGCTGGTTTTCTTTTAAAAGAAAATGTGCGAGTAGTGTACCTGCTATACCCTGCCCCACTATTAAAAAATCCAGCTTTTTATTCCCGGGATTCAAAATAGAACCGGTATTGTGCGGCTCAAAGTCCGAGTTCTTCCCGTTTTTTACGAGGCAGGCTTTTTACCACCAGATTATAGGAATGGTCAGTCAATTCGCGGAGAAGTGAATCTTCGAGCATCGATTCAAAATGCACCGTATTCCAATGTATTTTATTCATATGCCATCCAGGAAGAATTTCTTCAGGAAACTCCTCTCGCAGTTGTACGCCACGCTCAGGGTCGCATTTCAGATTCACGGTGAATATGTCGCTATCGAGCCCTGTAAGAGCAAACATTTTCCCGGCCACCTTGAAAACGAGCGTGACTTCGTCGAAAGGAAAGGTCTCTTCCACGAATTCTTTCGCAAGACAATATTCCCGGAATGTTTCAATATTCATAATTCACCGGCTTTTTTAATCAAGTCGGGCCTGCGCTTCTCAGTACGGCTCAAAGCCTGCTCCATCCTCCATTCCTCAATTTTGGCAAAATGCCCCGACAGCAGTACCTCCGGCACCTTCCATCCTCGGAAATCTGCCGGACGCGTATAAACCGGAGGGGCCAACAATCCATCCTGAAAGGAATCGGAAAGGGCCGATGTCTCATCGCCCAAAACGCCCGGAATCAGCCTGCCGATAGCATCAACAACGACGGCCGCGGCCAACTCGCCTCCCGACAAAACAAAATCGCCGATGGATATTTCCATCGTGACGAAATGTTCCCGGAAGCGCTCGTCAATGCCTTTGTAATGCCCGCAAACAAGCAACAGATTTTCGTGCAGCGATAGCTGATTGGCAAGTCCCTGGTCATACAGTTTTCCATCGGGCGTCAGAAAAATGATTTCATCATATTGGCGCTCCGATTGAAGTTTTTCAACACAATTGACCAATGGCTCCATCATCATCACCATTCCGGCACCTCCGCCAAACTGGTAATCATCAACCGACTTATGTTGTCCCAAACCATACTTTCTCAAGTCCTGGACGACCACTTCGAGCAGTTGCTTGTCCTTGGCCCGCTGCAGAATACTGTGCCGAAAAGGGCTTTCCAGCAGTTCGGGGTGAACGGTGATGATGTCTATTCGCATTTTGAAAAAATGAGGATTGGTTGCCATTTTCGGGAACGGCAACCAATCCAGTAAAATTACTCGATGCCGAGTAATTCCACTTCAAAAATAAGTACGGCATCGGGACCAATTTGGGCGCCAGCACCTCTTTCGCCATATGCCAGATTCGATGGGATGAACAGCTTCCATTTGGCACCTACCTGCATTAATTGAAGGGCTTCCACCCAACCTTTGATAACACCCGTTACCGGGAAAGTGATAGGCTCGCCCCTTTCGACCGAGCTGTCGAAAACGGTACCATCTATGAGGGTGCCATGATAATGAACCCGCACCTTGTCTGCAGCTGTGGGGGTAGGTCCGTCTCCCTCCTTTAGTATTTCATATTGAAGGCCGCTCTCTGTTACCATGACGCCTTTGCGCTCTTTATTGGTTTTCAAAAATTCCCTGCCCTCTTCTAAGTTCTTTTGCTTTTGCATCTCTTTCTTTTTATTGATGTGATTCTTCACCATGTCATTGGCAGACTTGATGTCGATAATGGGTTCCTTATCGGAGAGAACGGCACCAATTGCCTGACCAACAGTGGCTGCGCTCACGTCGCCTAAGCCCTGCTGTTTGAGATTTTGGCCCCACAACACACCCACGGCATAACTCAGTGAATCGTCGTAAGTTTTAAGTTCCTGGGCGTTGAGAAACGAAACCAGGCACAGCCCGGCCAATACAATCATTGCTCTTTTCATCGGATTTATTTTTAATTAAATGACTCACCGGCATGCAAAATACAACTTGCGTGAATGCATCTCATGCCGCCAGTGAAATTTTGTAATAAGGGCCGCAAAAGTAGGAAAAAGAGTGCGGAGTCAAAGTGGTGATTGCGGGACAAATTCCAGGCCGGTTACAACAAATGAAATGAATCGAAATACCGGTCGGCAGCCGTGTTGATATTGCCTTCCCGGTAGGAAATAACCTGCACGGCATAATATCGTTCTCCCACCATGTAGGCTTTAGTTTTGATAACGGCTTTGCCATCGAGGTAATTGATGCGCCAGAATTTCCCGGGGTGCTCTTTCAATTGAATATCTGTGGTGTAAATCACTTCTCCATCTACTGCGGAGGCAGCAGTCTCGATGGTCGTTGCAAAAAACTCTTCCAAAAGTGCCGTGGAGTCCGCGGGAAAGGAGCCCTGGGGATAGTCGCAATAGCTCACCATATAAAAAAGGTTATCCGCATCCTTCACCTGCGTTTGATGGAAAAAAGTGTGATAAGCCAATGGACCCACTTCCGTGGTAATTGTGTCCACCTTTTGTGTCATTTCGCCTGGCGAGAGGATGCGGAAACGCCCTTCGAGGCTGGTGAACTCCTGCCACCCGGCCCAAAGGAAAATGCTGTGTATGAAAAGAAGGAAAACGGGTTTAATCAAAATGAAAGTATTTTTAACCTAAGGTGGGCGAAAACAAGTTGAAAGGTTGTATCAATTTCATTATTTGCTCAATGCATTAAGACAAGTTTCTCTGCTCGAGCTACCTTGCCATTCACAGAAAGCACTACCCAGTATAGCCCGGTAACATCGCGGGATAAATCCAATTCGATTACTCCCTGTCTAAAATTATCTTTATCAAAAAAGTACACTACCTGCCCCAATGAATTCATCACTTTAAGCTGCAAATCTGCCATTGCTGCCAGACCAATATCCACGGAAACCTTCCCGGAGGCCGGGTTTGGGAATAGCATAAGTTCCGGCACATCTTTCACTTCTTGCTGTGTAGAAACTATAATGCTGTCCACGAAGATCCAGGCACTTGCCTGACAAAAATTGGCATCGGTAACATTCACTTCATACCAACCCGGCGTCAGGTTGGTCAGTGTGTCACCGCTAAGGCCGTTGTTCCAGGAGTAAGAATAGGAAGGCACCCCACCGGAAGCTGACGCTATAGCGACTCCATTGTCAAGGCCACCGGTCGCCGGAAGAGATGATGTGTCGAGCAGCAATTCCAGCGGCTGATTCACCACAAACTGGGTGTCATATACGCAGGAATTCGTGTCGAGTACGGTCAAAGTATAGGTGCCCGGCCCAATACCAAACAGGTCTTCATTGGCTGAAGGCAAATCCCAGCTGTAGAAATATGGTGGTGTTCCACCCGCCAAATCCACATCAATATTCCCGTCGGAGATCCCGAAACAGGAAGGCTCCAAAACGTGGAAATCCGCCATTATCATTTCACTGGCCGGAGCTGTTATTTCAAATTGGTGCGAATATCACGCACATATATTGGAGTCTGTATTTATTCG